>QMOE01000108.1 GCA_003648125.1 Chloroflexota bacterium | reverse complement strand
GAGGAACATCTGGAGGCACTGACAAGCCTGGGTTTCCAGATGGAGCCTTTCGGCGGGACGACGCTGCTGGTGCGCGCACTTCCCGCGCTCGTGGCGCAAGAGAATCCGCGCCAGGTATTAGAGGACGTGGCGGCGGCGCTCTTGGCGGGCGACGCGCCGCTGGCGAGCAGGGTGGAGAAGGCAGTAGCGCTGAGTGTGTGCAAGCGGGCGGCGATCAAGGCCGGGCAGGTGATGGCGCGGGCGGAGATGGAGGAGTTGATCCGGGCGCTGGAGCAGTGCACCAGTCCACGTACCTGCCCCCACGGGCGGCCCACGATGATTCACCTGAGCGTGGCGCAACTGGCACGCGAGTTTGGGCGGTAGGCGGTGAGTCACGCTGGAAGCGTGACCTACATAGCTACATAGTCTGTAGTGGGCCGTTCATCTGCCGACAACTCGATGATGAACGTCGTTCCCTGGCCCGGCTCGCTCTCGACGCGGATAGCGCCACCGTGGGCCTGCACCAATTGCCGGGCGATAGCCAGTCCTAACCCACTCCCGGCCCCACCAGCGTGGGAACGGGCCCGGTCGCCGCGCCAGAAACGATCAAAGACGTAGGGCAAATCCTCGGCCGGGATGCCCTCACCGGTATCTTGCACGATGATGCGGACGTCGCCATCGCTGCGCTCCGCCCGGAGTGTAATAATACCCCCAGGCGGTGTGTGGCGCAGTGCGTTGCCCATCAGATTGCCCAGCACTTGATTCAATCGCCCCACGTCACCGGTGATGGTGGGTAGTTCGCCCTCAATCTCGACGCGCAGGTCAAGCCCCGCCGCCTCGGTCTGGCCGCCAAAGCTGGTGGATAGGTCGGTCAGTAATTCGGCCACGTCTACCGCCTCCCATTCCAGCGGCAACTGACCGGCCTCTGCCAGCGAAAGCGTCCGCAAATCCTCCACCAGTCGCGCCAGCAGGTGGGTTTCGTCCAACGTGGCGGTGATGTGCTCTGAGGTCGGCTCGTACACGTCATCGAGAATGCCCTCCAGGTTGCCCTGGATGATGTGCAGGGGGGTGCGCAGTTCGTGGGCCACGTCTGCGGTGAGGTTGCGGCGCCGCTGGTCGGCTTGCTCCAACTCCTCGGCCATGCGATTGAACGATTCAGCCAGTCGGCCAAACTCGCCTGGGCCGCGTGCAGGCATCTCTACCCGCACGCTCAGGTCGCCCGCGGCCACGGCATCGGCCGCGGTCATCACGTCGGCCAGCGGGGTAGCAATGTCGCGAAAGGCCCGCATTGCTATGATCCCCGCCAGCAGCGGCAGCGCCAGTGAGAGGCCGCAGCCCCCGATCCACACCAACGCCGCCATCCGCCCGCCGCCTTCGAATAACCGCGAAAGCAAAAAAGCAAACGCCGTCATCCCACCCAATACTAGCAGAGCTATGAAGCCAAATAGTCCGGCAAAGCGAAAGAAGAGAAACCTTCGCTGGCGACGCCGCGCCCGCGGCCACTTGAACTCGCGATCGTGGTCCCAGTGCGCCCACGGTGGATGCGGGCCTATCGGCGGCCGGCGTTGGTGATGGTTTTTGCTTCTCAAGATCACATCTCGTCGTTGAATTTGTAGCCCACGCCGTAGACGGTGAACACGTAGCGCGGATCGGCGGGGTCAGGCTCTAGTTTGCGGCGCAGGTTCTTGACGTGGGCGTCTATGCTGCGGTCAAAGCCATCGTACGCCACGCCGTGCAGTCGGTCCAGCAACTGGGCGCGGGTAAAGGTCTGCCCTGGGTGCTGGGCCAAAAGAGCGAGCAGGTTGAACTCGCTGCGGGTGAGGCGAATCGGCTCTCCGGCACGGGTAACGCGGTGGCCGGGCAGATCAATCTCCAGATCGCCGGCCCGGATGAGGCCCGGTTGGTGGATGCCACCTCGCACGCGGCGCAGTACGGCTCGCACGCGGGCCACCAACTCGCGCGGGGAGAACGGCTTGGTGATGTAATCGTCCGCGCCCAGTTCCAACCCGATCAACCGGTCAGTCTCGTCAACGCGGGCGGTGAGCATGATGATCGGCACAACCGACTCGCGCCGCAGCGCCCGGCAGACGTCCAGGCCATCCATTTGCGGCAGGTTCAGGTCGAGCACGATCAGGTCAGGCCGCTCGTGCCGCGCTACAGCCATGGCCATCTTGCCATCGCTGGCCGTGACGACGCGGAACCCGCCTTGCTCTAAATAGTCCCGCGCCTGTTTGACGATTTTCGGTTCGTCGTCTACCACCAGGATTGTTTCGTTCATCGTCTACTCATTATTATTGATTTTGGGGAACGTGTCAAGTCAGCAATTCCCGTTTTGTAGTCGCGATTTCCAAATCGCGCCCGTTGTACCGCGTAAAACGTCTTCCGCGATTGCGAAATCGCGGCTACAACTTGTCGTTTTCTACCATAACGGGAATTGCTGGTGTCAAGTTACCAACAGCGCGAGGGCTAACGTTTCCGATTTCTATAATCGCTCAAATTGGTGCGTGTGTTCATATTTTTTCGCCAGTCTGAATAATTGACCACTCGTCACTCCGGCTATGATCTCACTCTCGTTCAAGTGATGGTCACTGAAGGATAGCGTCCCGCCTTTTTTCAACACGCGATGCAACTCCGCCAACACCGCCTGTGGCTCATCCAGTACGTGAAAGACGTCATAGAGCAGCACGACATCCACACTGTCATCGGGCAGCCCGGTTTGACAGTCGGAACAGATGGTTTCCACGTTCGTCAGTTGTTTCTTTCTGGCGAGTTCCTGAACGCGCCGAACCGCGAGCGGGTGGATGTCCAATGCGTAAACCTGCCCTGACCTGTCCACCAGTTCCACAGCGGCGGTGACGTATCCTCCGGGGCCACATCCATAATCGAGCAATCGGGTCCCCGGCTCAATTCCCGCTTCTTTCAAAATCTCCTCGCGGGGAGAGACGAGATCACGTAGTTTGAATATCCAGGACATCATGTTGAACCCAAGATCAGACATTGCTCTAGTCATAGGTAATTCCTCCAATTGTAATCAGTAGGGGCAGCGTCTCGTGCCTGCCCCGGATGCGAAAATACGGCTGGGAGCGGGGACGAGTATCTTGCTTGTTCCACTGACGGCGCGATGCCCATCCCCGCTGTGTTTACGTTATACCTCAGCCGCGCCGGTATCTGCCTGTGGCTCAACTCGCTCGCCTTTCTCTTCCGCCGGCTCCCCCCAACACCACGGGGGCACAGGGCCGTGCATGCGATGCCAGTGGGCACTGGGCCTGAATCCCGACCTAGCCATCCCGAACCGCCAGGCAGGACCCCAGATGACAAAGCGGAGCAGTCGGCTGATCAAGATGATGAACAGCAGCAGCAGCCCGATCCTAAAGATCAACCCCGCGCCGAACATGAAAGGCACAAAGCCGTGCGAGGCACCAAAGGCCCGTCCGGGGTAGCCGAAACCGGGGAAGGCCGTCTCGCCCTCTCCACCTGCACCCTCCAGTTGGACCGCTGCGTGTCCCTGTGACCAACCGGCGCGGTAGAGCGCGAACCCGCCTCCGGCTAGCAGGCCAACGACGACCAACATCACCAGCACTCGCACCCAGAACCATTTTTTAGACATTTCACACCTCCTGAATTTAATTTTAGTCAGAAAGAAGGCAATAGTGGAACCCAGAGGCAGACCCAAAGCCCTGTCACCAGGACGAGCAAGGTGATTCCCTAGATGTCAACTCTGCTTCCTGCATGGTCGTGCCTCCAAATGCCGCTAGCCTTTCTCCTAACCTGTCCACAGTATGCCACAAACCTGTGAGTAAATTATGAAGAGGTGGGGGAGATGTGGTGAGCATTGTTGCTTTCCCTCCCTATCAGAATGTGCTACAATTGCAATTGGAGAGAGAATCAGTATGTCCGACGTGGTAAATCAACTCAAGCAAATTCCACTGTTCGCCAACCTCAAAAAGAGCGATCTCAAAGCACTCGCCAAGCTGGTCAAGCACACACGGCCCACGGCCGGGAGCGAGATCTGCCGCCAGGGGCGACCCGGTCACACGGCCTACTTGGTCGAAAGCGGCGAGTTGCGTGTCCTCCACGTGGATCCGCAGGGGATACGGCAAGAAGTCGCCCGGCTGGAGCCGGGGGCCTTTTTCGGTGAGACGTCGCTCTTGCTGGGCGAGCCGCGCGATGCCAGCGTCCAAGTTGTTCAGGATGCTACGCTGTTATCCCTGTCCAAGGATGATTTGGACCAGTTGTTGAGCGAGCGGCCCGCGATGCTCAAGGCACTAGAGATGAGTCCGGCGGTCGAGCGAAAGCGACGCGCCCGTCACTTCAAGTGGCAGGACCCAGACGAGGTCGTCATCGTTCACTCGCACAAACACCCCTGGGTACTGGTTCGTAACATTGCCTTTCCCATCTTTGTGCTCCTGGTAGACCTGGTCGGCTGTGGCTATTGGGGATCCAAGGGGGGAGGGCTTGTGGCCCTGGTCGCGGGAGTGCTGCTAGGTCTGCCCTCCGTGGCCTTTATCTTGTATCTGTACGTGGATCACTTGAACGACAACTATGTCGTGACGAGCAAGCGGGTCGTACACGAGGAGCGGGTCTTTATCATCCGCGAGTCCCGCTCCGAGGCTCCACTGCGCGCCGTGCAGGATGTCCAGTTGTCGCAAGAAGGGATGTTGGCCCAGATATACAACTTTGGTAATTTGATTATTGAGACGGCCGGAGAGCGCGGGCACGTGGCCTTCCGAGACATCCCTGGCCCGGCCGGGATACAGGATGCGATTCTCGGGCAAATCCAGCGCGTGCAGGCAGGCGCCAGAGCCGAGGAGTTGGCTTCACTGCGCGACATTATGCGGCGTCACTTTGACATCCCGTCTTTGGAGGAGCCGGCCGTCACGCCGGCAGCACCTCCCAAGAAGCAGCGCTTTGAATTAAAGCCCCCTTCCTGGCTCCTTGCTCCCGTCCGCATTTTCACTTATTTCCTGCCCCCGCTGCGGCACGAACAAGGAGATACCATCACCTGGCGCAAGCATTGGATTGCCCTGATAGGCCCCATTGGGCTTCCTACGCTGCTCATTATCGCAGCCACTATTTTTACTCTTTTCATGGTCTCCAAGAGCTTGATGCCGACTCTGATCGGCTATGGCACGGCGCTCGTCTTTCTGTTCCCCTGGTGGTTGTGGAAATTCGACGATTGGCAAAACGACATCTACCAGGTAACGACCACGCGCATCATTGACGTTGAGCGACTGCCTTTCTATTTGCGCGAAGACCGACGGGAGGCCAGCCTGGACGTGATCCAGAACATTAACCTGGAGATTCCCGGTTTCCTGGCCAAGTTGTTGAACTATGGATCAGTGACCATTGAGACGGCCGGAGCTGGGGCCTTTACGTTCAACCTGGTCAAGGACCCCCGCAGCGTACAGGCCGAGATATTTCGCCGCGTGGAGGATTTCCAGAGCCAACAGCGCCAGAATGAGGTCGAGCGCCATCAGGCCGAATTGCTCGATTGGTTCTCCGTCTACGACCAGATTCGCCAATCGTCGCCCTCTGCACCTCAATTTCTACCCTTGCAACAACAGGAGACTTGACTATGCACACACGAGCAATTGTGATTTACGACGACCCCCTGCTACGCGAAAGATCGCGCCGCGTGCGTCGCGTAAGCCCGGCTTTACGGCAGTTAATTGACGATATGATTGAGACGATGCGCACAGCAAACGGCATTGGCCTGGCTGCCATCCAGGTAGGCGTGCCGGAGCGCGTCATCGTCGTCGAGGTGCCCGAGGAGAGCGAGGAAGACGAAGAAGAAAGCGAGGGACGCGAGTCCTGGAGGTTTTACGCGGTCGTCAATCCCAAACTGGCGCGTAGATCCCGAGAGGTGGAGGAAGGTATCGAAGGCTGTCTCTCTATCCCTGGCTTAGTCGGGGAAGTGGAGCGCCATTATGCTGTCACCGTCAAAGGGTGGGACGCCCAGGGACGAAATGTGCGCATCAAGGCAAAGGGACTCCTGGCCCGCGTCTTTCAGCACGAGATTGACCATTGCGACGGGATTCTATTCATTGATCACATTGATGACCCGGAAAAGCTCTGGCCCGTACCTGAAGGGGACGAGGAGGCAGCGGAGGCAGCCCAGGAGAGAGCCGACCGGACGATAGCTTCCTGGTCGCCGTAGTGATGGCAGCATCGGCGGATTTGACTGGCTGATATTTTCGACCTGTGCAATCAGCTCGACAGGCTCAATCTCAGATTTAAAGTGACACTTTCCGCTCGTTGCCATCCCGCAATCGCTGGATGTTGGGCCGCAGCGCCCACAGTGTCAGCGCCATCGTGCCTAGCCCGTGAATCAGGTAGGGCCACGGGGCGTCCCTTAGCCCAGCCCGCAGCGCGTAAATGATCGGGAGTAGTAGCGCGATAGTAATGGACCCGGCCGAGGCATAGCGCGTAGCCAGGACAACCACAATCCCAACGCATACCAGAATCGGCCCGTTCCACGGCCACAAAGCAACAGCCCCGCCGATAGTAGTTGCAGTTCCAGCTCCTCCCTTGAAGCCAATAAAGATCGAATAGTTATGGCCGACCACTGCCAGCAGGCCGGCCAGGGCTTCAACTGCGGGTATCCCCACGAAAGTCTGCGCCAGCCACACGGGTAACAGCCCTTTGGCAAAGTCCCCCAGTACCGACAGTAACGCCACGCCGGGGCCAGCAGCCCGCAGGACATTGGTGCCGCCGATACGTCCGCTGCCGATCTCGCGCACGTCCTTTCCAGTCGTCGCGCGCACGAGCAACAACCCAAATGGGATCGATCCCAACAAGTAGGCGCCGACGAGCACAATTATACTCAAAAGCGCGTTCATCGTCCCTCCCCTAAAAATAGAGTTGATGTGGTGTTATTGCATTTGTACAATGACAAGGTAGCCACAACACGAATTAAAACACATCGTCCCCCAATTGGTTACGTCACAGGTGAAACGAGATGTGGACGAACACTTTTTGTAAGCGCCTAACGAAGCTGCGCCTCAAGCCGACGAGAGGGGAGAAATGGGACACGGATTAACACGGACTGGGCACACAGATTTTTTATCTATCCGTGTTTGTCCGTGTCCAAAATCTTGCGACCTGTGCAATTAAAATTTGCGTCGCGTACCGCACGGCGCTAAACCGCCGTGCTCATAGCCAAACCCCGCTTCGCGGGCTTTCCGCAGCCCCCGCAG
>QMOE01000107.1 GCA_003648125.1 Chloroflexota bacterium | reverse complement strand
GGAAGATGCCGGGGAAACCCAACGAGTTGTTGAGCTGGTTGGGAAAGTCGCTGCGACCAGTGCCCACGATGCGCGCGCCGGCCTCTTTGGCCTCCCAGGGCCAGATTTCGGGGATGGGGTTGGCACAGGGGAAGACGATGGCGTCTTTGGCCATCCCGGCTACCCACTCTGGCTGGACGGTGCCCGGCCCCGGCTTGGAGAAAGCGACCATCATGTCTGCGCCGCGCATGGCCTCGGCCGGCCCGCCGATGATGCGCTCGGCGTTGGTCTCGTTGCAGGCACGCCATTTGTCCACAAACTCGGCCTGCTTCTCCTCGATGTCGTGGCGTCCGGGGTGCAGTGTCCCTTTGCTGTCGCAGATCACAATCCCACCCAGGTCGGCACCACAGGCCTTGAGCAGGCGATAGGTGGCCACGTTGGCCGCGCCGAAGCCAATCATGGCGATCTTGATCTTGCTCAAGTCCTTGCCCACGATTTTCAGGGCATTGATCAGACCGGCCAGCAACACCGTCGCCGTGCCCTGCTGATCGTCATGCCACACCGGGATGTTCATCTCGGCGCGCAGAGTATCCAGGATGCGGAAGCACTTGGG
The DNA here is from genome assembly GCA_003648125.1 of Chloroflexota bacterium. The sequence goes on along the minus strand of QMOE01000107.1, from coordinate 6,597 downwards.
CTGGGCGATGTCCTCCAGGTTGATTCCCCCTACGCACGGCTCAAGCAGCTTGACGGTCTCAATGAACACGTCGGGGTCTTTGGTGCCCAGGCAGATGGGCATCGCATCCACCCCGCCCAGGTACTTGAAGAGCAGGGCCTTGCCTTCCATCACCGGCAACCCTGCCTCTGGGCCGATGTCGCCCAGACCCAGCACCCGCGTGCCATCGGAGACCACGGCAATGGTGTTGCCCCGGTTGGTGTGTTCCCATACCATCTCCGGGTGGGCCTGGATGTCACGGCACGGTGCGGCCACACCCGGAGTGTACCAAATGGCGAAATCGGAGAAATCGCGCACCGCGCACTTGGCCATGGTCTGCACTTTGCCCTTGTAGAAGGGATGCAGCTTCATTGCGTCTTCGGCAGGCTTCTTCGCCTGGGCCAGTAGTTCCTCTTTGGTAAGCATTTAGATCCCCTTGTCAAAGTCAAATCGTCTTTGTGTCATTCGCCCATTCGTAATTCAAAAGTGTCCGGCGATGAGTCAGTGCAGGTCAATCATCCGCGTATTGCCCAGGTAGATCGTCGTCCGGTCCTCCACATTTTCCAGTTTCTTGACAATATCCCGGATACGGATGGACATCTCCTCAATCTCCCGCAGGTCATTGCGCGCGCTCTCAGAAAGGCTGGGCTCCTGGGCCAGCAGCCACTGGGTCAGGCCCAGGATGCCGGTCAAGGGGTTGTTGATCTCGTGGCGGATGGTCAGTCCAATCTGGCCGATGGCCGCCAGACGCTCGGCTTTCACCAGCCGGTCGCGGGTCTCCAGCAGTTCTTTGTTCTGCCGCTCGATCTGCTCGGCCATCTGGACCACATCATCGAGAAGGCGCGCGTTGGCGATGGCAATCGCCGCCTGGCCGGCAAAGATGCGCAGCGCGGTTAATGCCTCCTCATCAATCTCAGGCTGGAGCGTCATTGCCGCCAGCACACCTACCAATCTGGCTTTCGCTCTGAGGGGCAGCACAGCAATGGTCTGCACACCTATCAACTCTTGTATGGCTGCTGCTGCGGACTGGCTAACCGAGGGCCGGAAAAGCTCGTATAGATCGCGGGTAATCTCGATCCGGCCAGTCCTGCTCGCTTTGATCGCCAGGTTCTCGGCCGCATCCAGGGAGACGCTCGAATCGAGCGGCACTCCGGCCAGCATCTCGATCTGCCGCGAGAGTGAGGGCTCGATTCCGGCGTACACCAGGTGGCCCAGAGTACGCTCCTTGACATTTACTACAGCGATCAGGACGATGTCAAAGCCCAGGTTCTTCACCACTTCGTCAGCGATGCGCTGTTGCACAGCCTCCCGGCCCAGTGCACCACCGATGGCCGTGCTCACTTTGTACAGCGCCAGGAGTTGCCTGTTGACGTGCTCCAACTTCTCGTTCGCCGTCTTCAGATCAGCAGCGGCGCGACGAGCCTTTTCGTACAACTGGGCGTTGGCAATGGCGATGGCCGCCTGGTCCGCGAACGAGCTTAGCAGGGCCATGTCCTGTGGGGTGAAAGTCCGCTCCGCCGCATTTTCAACGATGTTGATCGTCCCGATGACCTGCCCCCGCCACTTCAAGGGTGCGGCCATGTTGGCCGTGAACGGCTCACCTTCAAACTTGGGCGACCGTCCCTCCCACCGGCTATAGTTGTCCAGGACGATGGGCTCGCCGGTCAAGGCCACCTTCCCGCCCAATCCCTCTCCCAGCTTGAGGGTCATGCCGGTATAATCTTTCCACGGGATAGCGTCCACGGTGAGGACCAGTTCGTCACGGTCGGGATCGTACAGGTAGATGGCTCCTCCTTTGGCCCGCAGCAATTTACTGGCCCGCTCCACGATGGCCCGCAACACCTCCTGGAGATTCAGTTCAGCCGTGATGTCCAACGAGGTCTCGTGGAGGGCGACCATCTCCTCCAGGCGGCGCTGCGTCTCTTCGTACAGCCGCACATTCTCCACCGCGATGCTAACCTGACGGCCAATCGCTTCCAGGAGACGTGCATCTTCCGCTGTGAACGCCTGGGGCTGGCGGCTGGCCACTCCCAATATGCCCAGCACTCGCTCTCTGACTTTGAGGGGGGTGAGGGCCAGCAGTCTCAGATCCGTCTGCTGCGTTTCCACCAGTGTGCGTGGATCGTGCGCCACGTCCCGGACGACCAACGGCTGACCGGTGAGCACCACCTGGCCGCACAAGCTTTCTTCCAGCTTCAGCCCATCCAAATTGCGGGCAACGTGAGGTGGAGTCCCGTGGGCGGCTTGCAGGCGCAGCCGGCCAGCCCGCTCATCTACCGACAGGATCATCGCCACCTCCGCGTCGAACAGAGCCAGCGTTTGCTCCACCGCTGTCTCAAGCACCTGAGACAGATCGGGGGACTGGCTGACGGCGGAGGCGATAACATTCAGGGCGGCCAGTTCGCGGTTGCGCCGCTCTAGAGCAGCCGTCTTCAGAGCCATTTCTCTGGCATCGGGGGGGTGTTCGCCATCCGAGGATGTTGTCTCGTGCGGATTGATCGCGTCCTTCGGGATCGGGGACTTCTCCATGTCTCACTTCTCCACCTGATCAGTGACGGGCGCGAGTTGCCCTTTGTCGCGGTCGCTGGTTGATATTATATCACTTTGCAGGCCTGGGGACAAACGCATACTTTTGCGCCGCAGTTCGCTAATCCTGGGTATCGGGGGTGAGCAAGGAGATGGCCTCGCTGCGCAGGGGAAGGAGAATGGACGCACCGGGTGGAGGTAAGACTTCGCCGGCTGCCTGGAGAGTGAAACTCAGGTGCAGACCGCTGGCGTGGCGAATCACCAGGCGGTAGTAACCGCCTCGAAAGGAGCGTTCTACCAGCGTGCCGGCGATGGCGTTGTCACCAGCAGATGGGCACTCCGCTGCCAGGCCGGCCGCTTCGGGGCGGATCAACACAGTTGCTTCAACTCCCAACTTCCAATCTCCAACTTCTAACTTCCAATCTCCAACTTCTAACCTGCCGATTTCCGTCTCAACTTCTACGTGCCCTTCATCCACGCCAACCACTTTTCCCGGCAGCAGGTTAGTCAACCCCAGAAAGCGGGCCACGAACTCGGTGGCCGGGTGCTGGTAAACGTCCTGTGGCGTGCCCTCCTGCACTTTCCGCCCGTGGTTCATGATCACCACCCGGTCGGCCACAGCGAAGGCTTCCTCCTGATCGTGGGTGACGTAGACAGCAGTCACGCCCACGCCTTTGAGGATAGTCCGCAACTCGTTCATCAGCCTCTCGCGGAGGGTGCGATCCAGTGAGCCCAGCGGCTCGTCGAGCATGAGCAGCCGTGGCCGGGGAGCCAGACTGCGGGCCAGGGCAACCCGCTGTTGCTCGCCGCCGGAGAGGGCGTTCACGTCCCGCTCCTCGAAACCGGACAGTCCGACCAGTGCCAGTACTTCCCTCACCCTGGCCTCGACCTCCGTCCTGGGCAGGTGCATCATGCGCAGGCCGAAGGCCACGTTTTCGAAGACGTTTTTGTGCGGGAAGAGAGCGTAATCCTGAAACATGAGGCCAAAGTTGCGGCGATGCACAGGCACGTCACGGACGTCACGCCCGTCGAAGCGCACCTGGCCCGCGTCGGCTGTTTCCAGCCCGGCGATGATGCGCAGCAGCGTGGTCTTGCCGCAGCCTGACGGGCCCAGCAGGCAGACAATTTCCCCTTCGTCCACGGCGAAACTGATGTCGTCCGGGAAGCGCTCGTCGCCGTAAGATTTGGTGAGGTGACAGATTTCCAGAATAGGCATGGGATACTCCACCTAAAACTCCCCCACTTCCCCGTATCTGAACCGCTCAATACCCAGAAACCCCACCGCGCAAACCAGCATCAGTAGAGTGCTCATGGCCAGTGCCTGGCCGTAATTCAGCGCACCCGGCTGTCCCAGGAAGCGATAAATGGCCACCGGCATGGTCGGCATCTGCGGGCGAGCGATGAGCGAGGTGGCCCCGAACTCCCCCATAGAAATGGTAAAGGCAAACACCGCGCCCACCAGCAACGCGCGTCCAACGATGGGCAGGTCGATCTCCCGCCAGACGCGGGCCGGAGACGCGCCCAGCACGCTCGCCGACTCCCGCAGATGGGGATGGATGCCGCGCAGCACCGGCAGCACGGCGCGTACCACGAAAGGAAATGCGACTAGAGTATGGGCCAAAGGGATGAGCAGTGGCGAGGTGCGCAGGTTGAGCGGTGGGCGGTCCAGGGCGATGATGTACCCGAAACCCAGGGTTACGGCCGAGGTGCCCAGCGGGAGCATGAAGACCGGGTCCAGCCAACGGCTGAGGCGGCTTCCCCGTTCGGCCAGGAGGTAGGCGCCGATAACGCCCAGCGCGAGCGCGAGCACCACCGTCAGCGCGGCGAAGGTCAGCGAGTTGCGCACTGCTTCCACCGGCGGCACGAAGAACACCGATCCGCGCCGGTTAATGAACAACTCACTGTAGTTCGTCAGAGCGTAGCCTCGGCCGGTCCACAGCGAACGCTCGGCCAGGGCCAGCAACGGGGTGAGGAGCAACACGACCATGAAAACTACGTTGCCGCCAACCAGCGCTCGGTCGCGCCATCTCGTCGGCCGGCGCTGCGTCGTCTGCTGAGGGCGAAGATGCAGCGGGCGAGCAGTGCGGGCCTGTAAACGAGTGTAGACCGAGGTCATAGCCAGTGTCAGCGTGACCTGGGCCAGGGAGAGGGTGGCCGCCAGCGGCAGATTGAACAGGTGAACGGTCTGGCGGTAGATTTCCACCTCCAGCGTGGCAAACCGGGGTCCACCCAGGATGAGCACCACGCCAAAGCTGGTGAAACAGAATATGAACACCAGTAGGGCTGCGGCTACCAACGCCGGAGCGAGCAGTGGCAGCGTCACCTGCCAGAACACCCGCCAACGGTTGGCGCCCAGCACGCGGGCGGCCTCCTCCAGGCGCGGGTTCAGGTTGGCCCAGAAGCCGCCGACGATGCGTAGCACCACGGTGTAATTGTAGAACACGTGGGCCAGCAGGATAATCCATAAGGTGTGTTGCAGGTTGATCAGCGGGCGCTGGAGACCGAACAAGGCCATCAGCGCCAGGTTCAGGCGGCTGCGCGGTCCGAGCAGGGCGTTGAAAGCCGCCGCCACCACGATAGTCGGCATGACGAAGGGAATAGTGGTCAGTGCCTGGAGGAGACCCTTCCCCGGAAACCGGTAGCGAGCGAAGACATAAGCTGCGGGCATGGCCAGAACCACAGTGAGCAGAGTGGACACGGCGGCCTGCCAGGTGGTGAACCATAACGTGCGGGCGTAGTACGTCGTGCTGACCAGCTTGCTCAGCGCTGTCAGGTCCAGACTCCCTTGCGGAGCCAGGCTCAATCGAAATATGGCCAGCAGTGGGTAGAAGAAAAACAGCGACAGGAAGACCAGGGGCAGTAAGCGAATAGCGAATGTGCGAATATGCGAATACGCGGATAGCAAATGCTTGTCATTCATCATTCGCCTATTCATCATTCGCCATTCGCCCATTCGTTCACCTGAGCACCACATCCGTCCACTTCTCAATCCACGCCTCGCGATTCTGAGCGATGGCCTGGGGACTGACTACCGCCGGATGTTCAGGGGTTTCGGCGAAATCCAGGAATACCTGGGGCAGAGCGGCTTGCTCGTTGGCCGGGAAGACCCACATCTGCAAGGGGATGTCCTCCTGGAAGCGCGTGCTAAGCATGAAGTCAATGAACGCTTCGGCCAGGTCACGGTTCTTCGTGCCTTTGAGGATGCCTACGAACTCGATCTGGCGGAAGCAGGCGCCATCGCCCAGGACGTTGCCGGTCGGCGGTTCATCGAGTGCTCCCTCGCTGAAGTACACTTCGGCTGCCGGGCTGGTGGCGTAGGAGACGACGATGGGCCGCTCTCCCCCGCCGGCCCAGGTGGACTGGCCCCAGTAAGCGTCTTCCCATCCTTCGGTGACCAGAACATCGTTGGCCCGCATATCGCGCCAGAAATCCAGATAGGTGTAGTCTTCGCTCTCGCCGAAATGTCCCACCGTGGCCAGGAGGAAAGACAGGCCAGGGGAGGAGGTAGCCGGGTTCTCCACCACGGTTAGCCCCTTGAGCTCGGGCTTGGTCAGGTCCTTTAGATTTTGTGGCGAGGTAAGCCCCTTCTCCTCGAAATAAGCTTTGTCGTAGTTCAAGCACACGTCGCCGTAGTCCACCGGCAGCAAGCGATACTCGGCGTCCAGTTCCAGTTCGTCGGGGATGTTCTCCAGGCCCTGGGACTTGTAGGGTTCGAAGATGTCGGCCTCCAAAGCCCGACTCAGAAACGTGTTATCCACCCCGAAGAACACATCGGCCAGGGGGTTCTCCTTGCTCAGGATGGCCTTGTTCAACGCCGCACCGGCGTCCCCAGAGGGCAGGAACTGGACCTCGGCATTGTGCGCCGCCTCGAATTCGGCGATGACTTCTTCGCTGATCGCGAAGCTATCGTGGGACATAAGTACCAAAGTGCGCGGGCCAGCCGGGGTAGGGGTTGCGGCCGCCGGCCGGCACGCAGCAGCTCCGCCCACCAGAATCGCCAGTACCAACAGAAGACAGATCTGCTTTTTCATCATCACGCCTCCTTATCTTGAT
>QMOE01000106.1 GCA_003648125.1 Chloroflexota bacterium | reverse complement strand
GGCCAGCAGATGTTCCGGGTGCGGCTTGACCGCTGCGACGTCGTCGCGAGTGAGCAATACGTCGTAGGTCAGCGTGTTTTTCCCCAGGATGTGTTCCACCGCCGCCCGGCAGTTGCGGGTGACGATGCCGATCTTGATCCCGCGCTCGCGCAGTTGCTCCAACAACTCCGGCGCGCCGGGATGTACCTGGGCAGTATCGGCTGCGCCCATCTCGATGGCAAGTATGGCGGCCTCGGCGTCCCGCCGAAACGCTTCCGCTATTTCTTCTCCTCCATTTCGCGTGGTGAGAGCTTGTGCGCACTCGGCGATTAGTTCCAGCGTGTAGCGGGACGCCTTGCCATCCATAGAGAGGCCGTAGCGGGGCAGAATCGCTTCCACATCCGCCCGCATCTGGCTAAAGTTAATGTTCAAGTGTACCAGCGTGCCGTCGAAATCGAACAGCACTGCATCAACATTCACTTGCCCACCTGCCTACTTGCAAACTTGATCAACTTGCGCGGCTTGACGCGGTTCAGCTTGATGCCCACGTCCTCCAATGAAAAGCCCATCGCCAGGCCCAGAATTTGGGGGTAGTAGAGCACTGGCAGTTTGTACTCGGTCTCGTAGAGTTTTTCCACGCGGCGCTGGTTGGCCTCGTACATGATGGAGCAAAAGGGGCAGATGAGCACCATTGCGTCTGCCTGGGCGGCGGTGACATGATCTAGCTTTTGTTTGGTCAACAGTAGCGCGGTTTTCTCATCAAAGCCGAGGATGCCGCCGCCGCAGCACTGAGATTCGTCCTCGTAGCGCACCACGTGTGCGCCGGTGGCCTCGACGAGCCGGTCCAGGCTTTGGGGGTTCTCCGGGTCGTCAAAGCCATCATACAGGTGGGATGGTTTGAGGTAATGGCAGCCATAGTGCAGCGCGAACTTGAAATCGGCCAGACTAACTGTGACTGTCTCCCGCAGTCGCTCGACGCCCACTTCCTCGTAGAGCATGCGGGCAAAATGGCGCACGCGCACTGTGCCTTTGTAGACGTGGCTCATGTCGGCCAGTTGCTCGTTGGCCCAGGCGCGCAGTTCGGCGTCTTCCTTGAGGCGCTGGTTGGCCTCGGTGAGCGTGCCGGTGCAGGCGCTGCACAGGGTCAGGATATCCAGCCCTTGCGCCTCCGCCAGGGCCAGGTTGCGGGCAGCCATCAACAATCCGGCTTGCCAGTCCAACGGTTTGGCGGGAAAACCGCAGCAGGAAAAGCCGTCCACGTCCACCAGTTCGATTTTCAACCGCTCGGCGACTTTGCGGGCTGACATCTCATAGTTCATTCCCCGCACCGGCACGGTGCAACCTAAATACAATGCGTACTCGATGGTCATGCCTCCTCCTCTTCTTTTTCCGCGCACGTTTCAGGGCACGTCTTGTTCAAAATCTGCTGCACGGCTGTTTTCTCCTCGTGGATGGGAGGCAGGTTGTACTCTGCGCGGCGCTCGTTCTCATAATCGTCAATCTCATAAAGCCGGCCGTGCTCCCGCAGTTTTTCCATCTGTACGGTGAACGTGGAGGGGATATGCCCCTCTCGCACGGCGATGTTGCGGATGGCGTTCATCAGTTCCGGGATGCGCACGTCCTGCGGGCAGCGCTCGTAGCAGGTGTAGCAGACCGAGCAGAGCCAGACAAAGTCGCTGGTGAGCACCTGCTCGCGCATACCTAAGAGCGCCATGTGGATGATGCGGCGCGGGTTGTACTTGTCGGTGACGCCGGCCACGGGGCAGCCGGCGGTGCAGGTGGAGCAGGAAAAGCAGCGCCGGATGTGCTCGCCCCCCGGCTCGGCGGCGATCTCGTCCCGAAAATGGGGGTCAAAGGTACTGGCGTCTATGATGGTTTCTTCGTCACTCATTTTAGTTCCCCGTTACGCGCTGCGCCAGCGCGATGGCACCCAATACACCGGCCCGCTTGCCCAATCCTGGCGGCACGATGTAATCGTCAATCCGCCCCAGGATTTCCGGCGACTGAAGATAGCCGTTGAGTAATTCTTGTACTCGCTGGCGCAGCAGCGGGAAAAGCTGTGATTGTTCCATCACGCCGCCGCCCATAATGATGCGCTGGGGGGCGAGCACGCAGATGATGTTCACCAATCCCAAGGCCAGATAGTCGGCTTCCAGCGGCCAGGCCGGGTGATCCTCCGGCAACGTTTCAGCTCGTTGTCCCCAGCGCGCTGCGAGAGCCGGCCCGGCTGCCAGTCCCTCCCAGCAGTCGCCGTGATAGGAGCAGGAGCCGGCAAATGGATCGCGCTCCCGGTCGTGAGGGAGGCGCATGTGTCCCATTTCTGGGTGCATCAGGCCGTGAATCATCTCGCCGCCGACTATTCCCCCTCCGCCGATGCCCGTGCCGATGGTCAGGTAAACGAATGTGTCCAGCCCCTGGGCTGCGCCCCAACGGTGCTCGCCCAGCGCCGCTCCGTTCACGTCGGTATCGAAACCCACCTCCACGCCCAGCGACTCTTTGATGGCTCCGGCAAAGTTGATGTTAGCCCAACCTGGCTTGGGCGCAGTGGTGATGTAACCAAAGGTGGGCGAGCCCGGGTTTGGATCCACTGGCCCAAAGGAAGCAATACCGACCGCCGCCAAAGGCTCCTGCTGGCGAAAGAACTCGACCGCCCGACCGATGGTCTCTGCCGGCGTCGTGGTGGGGAAGCGCGCCTCGGCCCGCAGATCGTCCGGGCCGTTGCCCACTGCGCACACGAACTTGGTGCCGCCGGCTTCAATTCCTCCCCAAAGTGGCATCAAGTAGCCCCCAGTGCCCGTACCAGCAGCGCCGTGATGTCCTCCAATTCCACAGCAATCTCGTCTCCCGTGTCCCGCAGGGCGCAACTCAGGTGGATGCGGCACTTGGGGCAGGCGGTGATCATCCGCGCCGCGCCGGTGGCCTGGGCCTGGCCCAACCGGGTCATCTGAATTCCCTTGGCGCACTGCCCGCAATTGACCCATCCAACAGATCCGCAGCAGAGAGCTTGGGCGCGGTTGTTGTGCATCTCTGTCAACTCGGCCCCCGTAGCCTGGATGAGCGCCCGCGGTTCCTCGTAGATGGACTGGTAGCGGCCCAAGCGACACGGATCATGATAGGTGACGGTCTCGGTCAATTCGTTCAGGTCGAGTTCGTCCAGATGCGCGGCCAGCAACTCGGTGAGATGGATCGTCTCAAAAGGCAGCGGGCCGACGTAGCGAGGATAGTCGCTGCGGAAGGCGTTGTAGCACTCTGGACAGGCAAAGATCACCCGTTTGGCCCCGCTGGCGGTGATGGCCTGTACGTTGATCTCGGCCAGTTTGCGGAATCCTTCCTCGTCGCCGTTGAGCAGCAGATCGGCTCCGCAGCAGCGCTCGTCGTTGCTGACAGTCGGCACAATGCCAATTGCATTCAGCAGCCGCACAGTGTTGCGGGCCGCGTCGGTGGAGACGATGCCCAGGTCGGCAAAGATGACGTCAAAGTAGGGCAGGCAGCCGACAAAGTAGAAATCGTCGCCTTTGGTCGCGGTTTGCAGATCGTCAGTCAGCCAGCCGGTGCGGTTCTGTTTCATCGTCTGCCCCATGATCCCCATCAACTGCTGCATAATGGCGTTATGGGCGTATACGCCCTCCGCGCCGCTCTTGCGCGCCTCGACGCGGGCAGCGACGACGAAAGCGGGATAGTCCACGTCCGACGGGCAGATGGTGGTGCAGAGACGGCAGGTCAGGCAGGCCCAGAGATGCTGGTCGTTGATCAAGTCCTCTGGACGGCCGGCCAGTACCCGCTCGATGGTGGAGCGCGGCGAGTAAGTGACGTCCACCCGCGAGATGGGGCAGACGCCGGTGCATTTGCCGCAATCCAGGCAGTAGGTGGCTCTGGTTTGGCTGAGGATGTCTTTGAAAGTCATTTTTTATCAAATACTTGACAGGGATACCGTAGGGTGTTAAAATACGGGTAACAAAAAAACGGGTCACTGATCGTTGTGCATGACGGTCAGGCGGCCATTGTTTCCCCTCGGTGAAAGAGTGCCCGGCTGATGGGCGCGAGCCAGGTGGTTGAATGTCCTTTCGGGGGCCATAACCTGGATAGCCGAGGCGGTTTTATTTTATGGCTTTGTAGTGGTAGACCTGCAAATGTGTTTCTAATCCCCGCAGATAGTTTGTACCTCCATACACTTGTCTCACTAGCGCCCCGGCCAACATATCCGCTACCTGTAACCCATCCCAGCGGTGCGCCGGTTCTCCCCGCATTTTGGGAGTTCGTCTCACTCCTCGTGCCAGCAATATTGATGATGCTGCGATTCTCATCCCGCGTACCAACGAACTGTGTTTTTCCCGGCTGTCAATCAACAAATGTCTGGATTTTATCAGGCATGGTGGAGCCTGGGCCAGCAATTGCCCCAGGAAGAAACCGTAAAAAGTTGGCTCACGCATTCTGGCGAAATCTACCGATAATTGGCGTTTATCCACTATCAACATAGCTCCATCCCAAGATAGGTGTGGCAGGACAGCAAAAAACGCTGTGCGTATCATCTTGGAATTGCGGGTAAAGTGAAATTCAAATGTATGCGGCAGTTTCAATTGTGTTCTCAGTTTGATCAACCCTTGCCGTAACATTCCGTAGTCGGCGCTGGATACCAGGCTTGTGACAAGATGAGATGAGGAGCCAAGAGTAAACTTGAAACCTGTGTCGCCTGACCAATCAACAAAGCTGTATGTCCGCATTGCAGGATAGGTGGTGTTCATTGTGATTGAAATTCAAACGTCAAGCGTCAAACGTCAAGCAGATGCGAATTGCCCAATGGACTTGGCCCCAAAGCCTGAATTTGCTCGGTGAACTCGGTCATGATGCGGGCAAAGCGAGCGCCCTCTGCCGCCGAGATCCACTCTAACCGCAGCCGCTCATTCTCGATCCCCAGCAGGTCCATCAACTGAGCCGTCTTTTCCACCGTGGCGACGGCGTTCTCGTTGCCAGAGATATAGTGGCAATCGCCGGGATGGCAGCCGGTGATGAGCACCCCGTCCGCTCCGTGGTTGAATGCCTCCAGGATAAAGCCCGGCTGCACGCGCCCGGAGCACATCACGCGGATGACGCGCGTGGTGGGCGGGTACTGCATCCGGCTGACGCCCGCCAGGTCGGCCCCGGCGTAGGAGCACCAGTTACAGGCGAAAACGATGATCCGTGGCTGGAATGTGGTCATAGGTAGTCTCGGCTTGCTCACATAGTTCCTTGCCGGATAAGTAAACAAGCAAACGAGTAGATAGGGAATAGGCAGGCAAGAAACGAACCCATTTGTCTCCCTGTCCTCTTGCTCCCTCGTCTTTTTGTCCCCTTGTCCCCTTTTCTTTGCGCATCATCATACCTCCTCCGCTGGTGACTTGATTGCCAGCGCCGCTCGCACCATCGCCGTGACCTGCTCGTCGGTAAAGTGCATTGCTGTCATCGCGCCGGTGGGGCAGACGGAGGCGCAGGCCCCGCATCCTTTACACATCACCGGGTTGACACGGGACACCTGCATCCCTGGCGACACCTCCACCAGTGACGGCGCGCCGAATTCGCAGATCTCTACGCAGCGGCCGCATCCCCGGCACAGGGTCTCGTTCACCCGCGCCACCACGCCCGACGACGTGACGTGATCTTTGGAGAGAACCGTCGCCGCCCGCGCTGCCGCGCCGTAGGCCTGAGCAATGGTCTCCTCCAGATGGCCCGGCCAGCGGGCCGTCCCGGCCACGTAGATGCCGTCGGTGGCAAAATCGAGTGGGCGTAGTTTGACGTGCGCCTCCAGGAAAAAGCCGTGTTCGTCCACTGGAACCTTGAGCAGTTGGGCCAGTTCGTGCGCGCCCTTACGGGCCACCAGCGGCGTGGAGAGCACCACCATGTCGTAGGGGATGGATAGTTGGGTGCCCAGCAACTCGTCGTACACCAGCACTCGTCGCGGTCGTTTGGAGACGTGTGGGGGATTCCGCAGGCTGTAGCGGATAAACTGGATGCCGGCCTCGCGGGCGCGGGTGTAGTAGGCCTCGTAGCGCGTGCCCTGTGTCTCGGTATCGCGGTAGAGGATATAGACTTCGGCGTTGGGGCGATGAGCTTTGATCTCAATCGCGTTCTTGATGGCCGTGGTGCAGCAGATACGGGAGCAGTAGGACCGCTCCGGGATGCGCGCCCCGACGCATTGAATCATCACCACCCGGTCGGTGTCCACTTTTCCCTTTTTGAATCGTTCCTCTAGCTCAAGCTGGGTGATGATTCGCTTTCCGTCGTAGCCGTACATTCCCTCCGGCTTGAACACCTGCGCGCCGGTGGCGACGATGATGGCTCCAATCTTGAAACTGGATTGTCTCCCATCCCGGTCGCGGACGACCGCCTCGTAATTGCCGACGAAACCTTTTAGAGAGTGCAACTCGGACGCGGTAAACACTTTTATGCGTGGGCTATCTCGCACCTCGGCGACGCGGGCCGTTATATGGGGCAGCGCGTTGTCTTGAGTGGGGTACAACTTGTCCAGGCGGAGCAGCAGTCCCCCCAACTGCGGCTCTCGCTCTACCAGCTTGACCTCGAAGCCCCGGTTCGCCAGGTTGAGCGCCGCCGTTATCCCGATCATTCCCCCGCCGATGACCAGCGCCGCCGGTTCGACCGGTACCTCCTGTTCCTCCAGCGATTTTAGCAGGCGGGCCTTGGCTACGCCCATCCGTACCAGGTCTTGAGCCTTCCGTGTGGCCCTCTCCGGTTCGCGCATGTGCACCCAGGAGCACTGGTCACGGATGTTGACGAACTCGAACAGGTAGGGGTTCAGCCCCGCCTCGTGGCAAGTCTCGCGGAACAGCGGCTCGTGGGTGCGGGGTGTGCAGGCGGCGACCACCACCCGTTCCAGCCCCTCCTCGACGATGGCGGTCTTGATGCCGGTCAGGCCGGCCTCGGAACAGGTGTACATGTTCTCCTGGACAAAGGCGACGTCCGGCAGCGTCCGCGCGTACTCGGCCACCGCGCCCACGTCCAGATGCCCGGCGATGTTGGAACCACAGTGGCAGACAAAGACGCCGATTCTTGGTTGTTGATTCATATTATCTTTACCGCTGAGAACGCAGAGAGCGCGGAGAATCTGGGAAATTATCCACTACTCTCCGAATACCGTCTTTCAGCATCTTGACATTAAAGTTTATCAGTAGACCAACCTTACAGCCAGAAAGCTTTAGATAGGAAAGCAACTGAGCCAGATGGATTGG
>QMOE01000105.1 GCA_003648125.1 Chloroflexota bacterium | reverse complement strand
GAAGGGAAACGGTCGCCGGGGTCTAATTGCACAGCCTTGCTCACGGCGCGGGCAGTGCGGGCCGAGATTTGGCGGTTCAACCGGCGCAGGGGAGTAAAGACGAAAGGGTGGGCCTCGGGGTTATCGCCGCTGAGCAGGTCGTAGAGTGTGGCTCCCAGCGCGTAGATGTCGGAGCGTACCGTCGTTTGGCCTTGTCCAGAGTACTGTTCCGGCGGGGCGTAGCCCACCGTGCCCATACGGAGCGTGTCGGTGCCCTTGTTGGGGTCGAACAGGCGAGCTACGCCAAAGTCGATCAGTTTGACCTGTCCCTGGGGTGTGATCATCACATTGGCCGGTTTCAGGTCGCGGAAGATGACGGGTGGATCGTGGCTGTGCAAATAATCCAGAACGTCGCATAGTTGGGCGCTCCAAGCCAACACTTGATCTTCTGGGAGATGGCCTGTGGGCGCGGCTTTTAAGAGTTCTTCCAGAGTTTGCCCCTCGATGTACTCCATCACCAGATAGTGCCGTCCCCCGGCCTCGAAAGCATTCACTACTTGGGGCAGGTTGGGGTGACGCAGGCCGACCAGGATCTGCACTTCGCGCCGGAATTGTTCGATGGCCTCTGCTCGCTCGGCCGGGTTGGTAAATCGCTCCAAGAGTTCCTTCAGCGCCCATTGTTTCCCGTATAATGCTGTGTCTTCGACCAGGTAGACGGCGCCCATACCGCCTTTGCCTAGCAGGGAGACGATGCGGTATCTATCTTGCAGCACGTCGCCTGTGGAGAGCGGCGCGCGGTTGTCCCATCCGCTCCACGTTGCGGCGTCTGCGGGGGGCGGCGTGTGTTTGTTCATCCTGGTAGTGTCTTGGGCGACTTGTACGTGACTGGTCGGTACGGCGGTGTCCTCTGAGAACAGCGGCGCGCTGCCCAAAGGTTGGCCGCAACGGGCGCAAAAGCTGGCTGTATCTCGGTTGGCATCGAAACCGCATTTTTCACACAGACGCATCTTGATTACCTTCCAGGTAGCGCAATTTGTCAACTTGCCGGGATGCAACTTGATAAATTATGCTACGGGTCGTCAAATTAGTAACATCTATCTATTTCTGGATAGAATATATTGCCTACCCACCTCGCCTCCTGTCCATCGCCCGATACGACGATCACTGTGCCCAGCCAGTGCTTGCACTGCTGCGCCTCGACGAAGAATTTGGGTTCAAAGAACTCGAGATCGTCTCTGATGCCGTTCAGGTAGTAGCGGTAGTTGCCATCGCCGCCGTATGGATCAAAGGCTGCCCAGGCCCACCATTTAGCATCATCGGTATTAGCCCACTCCACTACGGTGGGCACTGAGAAACCAAGAGGCCCGATGGTGAATTCCGGTGTGGGGGTAGGGAGGGGAGTCGAAGTCGGTCGTGGGGTAGGCGTTGGCCCTACGCGGCAGGTGATCTCTAGTTCTGCCCCGATAGGATTCTCCTCGCTATCTTGTAACTGCCACACGCTGGTATAGCTATCGAAATTCGTCGGTGCTTTCAGAGTGAGTTTGATCTCTGCGGCCTCGTCCGGCGCGAGTGGCTCAATCGTCGGCATTTCTACGACAGTCAGTTCGTCACCTGATTTGAGGGCCAGTTTGACTTCCTCCGGCCAGGCGCACGTGCCCGAGTTCTTGATTTCCCATTGCTTGGCGAACTGTTGCCCTGGCATAAGCACACTGGGCCAGACCGGCGAGTCGGTGACGATTTCTAAATCGAACACGCAGGCGGCGATGGCGGTAGCGGTCAGATCGGGTAGGGGGGTTGGCGTCGGCGTGAGGGTGGGAGCTGGGGTGCTGGTGGGATGGCGGGTGGAAGTGGGTGTGAGTGTGGGTGTGGCCTGCGCGATGGCATCGCTCGACGTGGGGGTTATCTCTGCTGCGTTCCAGGGGCCGTTTTGCCACGTCCACCACCCCCCGGCCGCCAGGAGCAGCACCAGCAGCGGCAGCCCGATGAGGAGCGCCGGCAGCGAGCGGTGCTGTTTTTGCTCCAGCATGGCTGTTTTCATCGCACGGGCGGAAGGGAAACGGTCGCCGGGGTCTAACTGCACCGCTTTGTCTACGGCGCGGGCGGTGCGGGCCGAGACCTTGCGGCTCAACTGGCGCAGGGGGGTAAAGACGAAAGGATGGGCCTCGGGGCTATCGCCGCTGAGCAGTTCGTAGAGGGTGGTGCCGAGGGCATAGATATCTGAGCGGGGAGTGGTCTGCCCCTGGCCCGAGTACTGTTCCGGCGGAGCATATCCGACTGTGCCCATGCGGAGCGTGTCGGTGCCTTTGTTGGGATCGAACAACCGGGCCACGCCAAAGTCGATCAGTTTGACCTGTCCTTGTGGTGTGATCATCACGTTGGCCGGTTTGAGGTCGCGGAAGATGATGGGCGGCTCGTGGCTATGGAGATAATCCAGCACGTCGCATATCTGCGCGGTCCAGGCCAGCACTTGCTCCTCCGGCAACCGACCTGCGGGGGCGGCCTTCAAGAGATCCTCCAACGTTTGCCCCTCGATGAACTCCATCACCAGGTAGTGCCGTCCGGAAGATTCGAATGTGTTTACCACTTGAGGGAGGTTGGGGTGGCGCAGGCCAACCAGGATTTGTACCTCGCGCCGGAACTGCTCAATAGCCTCCGCCCGCTCGTCCGGGTCAATAAAGCGCTCCAAGAGTTCCTTCAATGCCCATTGCTTCCCGTACAACCTCAAGTCTTCAACCAGGTAGACGGCTCCCATACCGCCTTTGCCCAACACCTGGACGATGCGGTATCGCTCTTGCAGCACGGTGCCTGCGGGAAGCAGTAAGCGGTTATCCCGAGTTGCACCATCTGTGGGGGGCGATGTGTGTCTGTCGGTCTTTACGGTATCTCCGGTGAACTGGACGCGGTTGCCCGGTGTCGTAACCTTCTCAGTGGACGGAACATCGCTTTCCAGGGGTTCGCCGCAGCTGGCGCAAAAGCCGGCCGTATCCCGATTGTCTTTGAAGCCGCATTTTTCACATGTACGCATTCTATCACCCCACGTCCTTCCGTCTCAGTACGGTGGCCGTGATGAGGCCAAATGCCGCCCCGAACCCGATCAGCATCAACCAATCTTTGAATAGGTGGCCGGCAGTGCGGGTGTACTCGATTTGAAATTCTTGCTCATTGAAAATATCCATTGGGTCAGGTTCGACGGTGACTGTTTCCGTGACTGTCTCGGTGACGGTGATCATCTCGTTCTCGGTCACTTCTGGGACAGAGATGGGCACGGTTTGCATGATGGGCGGCTGGCTGGGGTCTGGTTGGACGGGTATCTCGATCTCCTGAGTAGTCGTGACTACCGTTATCGGCTCCCAATCCTCGGCCGGCTTTTCGACTTCTGTCGAGACCTCCTCGGTGATGGGTTCGGGCTGGAAACGGGTGCGGGTGAGACGATTTAGCCACTCCATGTTGGCCGATGCTCCCAGCCCTTCCATTGACCAACGGGTGAGGGTCAGGCCGGAGAATTGACTGGTGAAGCCGGGCAGGTCAAAGAGCACCCCGGCAAAGATCATCTGGAAGAACAGCACCAGGAAAACGAGATAGATCACCGTGTTGAGGTTGGGCACGATGGCGGAGATGAGCAGTCCCATCAGCGTCGCCGCCAGCGTCGCCAGGACCAGCGTGATGTACATCTCCAACGGGGCTGGGAGGAAAACGCCTTCCTGGGGATAATCCACCTTGATGCCGATCACCAGCATCAGCAGGAGGCACTGGATCAAAGCAAAGAACCCCAGCACCATCATCTTGGAGGCGATGTAGGGAAAGATGCGCAACGTGACCATACGTTCCCGTTGGTAGATAGACCACTCCTTCACGATTTCGTAGACGGAGGAAAACAGCCCCAGCAGCACCGACGCCAGCGCCATGATGAACAGCAGTGTTTGGCTGTCGCCGACGACTGCGTAGGTGGCGCTGCTCCCTGCTCCTCCCAGGCCGGCGTCTAGTTGACTGCTGACCTCGGCCAGCGTGTTGCCGGTCAGCCAGTTGGTATCGGAAACCAGCAGCACCAGAGCGCCGATGATGGGCATGACGGCCATCAACACAGTAAGAAGTAGTTTGTCTCGCAGCACCAGGTCCAGGTAGCGGCGGGTGAGGACGAGGAACTGGCGCAGCATGCTGACCTTGGGGCCGCGCTGGGATGCAGTTTTGCCAGCGGCTTGTTTTTGAATCTGAGGAACTTGACGCTGGCGGTCGGCCACATAGTGTTGGTGGTGAGACGACCGTTTGTACTCTTCCGCGCTCGCAATCGCTTTCTGCTTTGCCACCTTGGGGTCAGCGTCATCCAGTTGGTCGTAGATGTCGGCAAAGTCGCCACTGGTCACGCCAAAGTAATCGAGCGCCTCCTCCGGCGGCCCGTAGTAGACCATGCGTCCCTGGGTGAGGAAGCAGACGTGGTCGCACTGGACGATGTTGCCGGTGGCGTGCGTCACCAAGACGATGGTGCGCCCGCCGTCGGCCAGGCGGCGCAGCGTGTGCATCATTTTCTTCTCCAGCCCTGGGTCCAGGCCGGAGGTCGGCTCGTCGAGGAAGAACAAGTTTGGCTCAGCCAGCAGTTCGGCGGCGATGCTGACCCGCTTGCGCTGGCCGCCGCTCAGACTGTTGACGACTTGTTCCTTTTGGCCGAGCATCTCCACTTCTTTGAGCACGCGATCAATGCGCTGCTCGATCTCCTGGGAGGAAGTATCTGGGGGCAGGCGCAGCCG
Organism: Chloroflexota bacterium; assembly: GCA_003648125.1. The sequence goes on along the minus strand of QMOE01000105.1, from coordinate 2,534 downwards.
GGCCGAGTAGCGGAGTGCGTTGCAGACGGTCAGATCTCTGTGGATGATGTCGTCCTGGGGCACGTAGCCGACCATGGTACGATATAGATCAAAGTGTTGGTATAGATTGTCTCCGTTGACCAGTACCTGTCCTTCTTGAGCGCGGGCAAAGCCGTTGAGGGCCATCATGAGGGTGGACTTACCCGCGCCGCTGGTGCCCACCAGCGAGATGAACTCGCGGGGGTAGACGGATATGTTGATGTCGTCGAGGATGCGTTTCGTGCGGTCGCCGCGCCCAACTTCTCGCACCAGATGCACCCCATCCAGCCGCACGCCTCCGGTGGCGGCGTACTGCTGAAAGCCGCTGGCCTCGTATACCAGTTTGAAAGGGCCGATCTGCACCACGTCTCCTTGTTGGAGGGCGTGGTGGTGGGTCAATCGCTGACCGTTGACGTAGGTGCCGTTAGTGCTGCCCAGGTCGGTGAGGACGTGTCCCTGGGGAGTGCGGTCGAGGCGGGCGTGTTGCCAGGAGACGATGGGGGTTGGCAGGGGGATGTCGGCCTGAGGGTTGCGCCCGATGATGAGCGAGGTTTTTGTTCCCCAGGCGGCGCCTCCGATGCGGATAGTGCCGGCGGCGACAGGGGCCGGCGCTCCTGCCGCTCCGGCCGCGCGGAAGGTGAGGCCGACCGTGTTCCCCTGAGGGTCGCCGATGCGCAGGATGTCACTATCCTGGAGCACCACGCTCTGCACGCGCTGCCCATTGACGTAGGTACCGTTGGTGCTGCCCAGGTCTATATAGTGCCACGTTGTCCCGCGCTGCTCCAGTTTGCCGTGGTGACCGGAGACATAGTCGAGTGGCAGGATGATGTCGTTATCCGGCTTGCGGCCGAGGGTCAAGGTCGGTTGGGTCAGATCCACTTCCCACGGTGATTGACCGGGCACGCGGATGACCAGGCGCGGTTGTTCTGGGGCCGCTTTTTTCGGTGGAGGTGAGGGGGCGCTGGTTCCTGCCGGGCGGTGGGTAGAGGGCAGTTGTTTCCCGCAGGCCGGGCAGAAGCGGGCATTGGGGTTCTTTAGTTTGCTACCGCAGAAACGACAGAATTGGGGCATGTTGGGTTGCTCCTGATTGGATTTGTGGGTGGCGTGATGCACCGCCATTGTTGTTTTATTGTACCATTGTTCCGTTCTGAGGCCAATGTTGAAAGTTTAGAGCGGGGGCTTGCAGGCGGCGCAGCCGCTCGTAAACCTCCGCCCTTTTGAATAAGATGGCTGCTAATGAGTAGGATATCTTGTCAATATCGTGGGGTGCTGTAGCTGCGATTTCCAATCGCGCCAGTCGGACGGCGGGTAAGAAACCCGCCCTACAGGATTGGTATGTATAAAACTCTTTTTAGGGCGTGCATCTGTGTTCGACATAAGTATCGTAGCAGATAATTGTACAAGAGCCACCCGCCGGCACATTCATAGAAAGTCCTCTGGTTTGACCGCTCGGTCCAAAAAATGCCTGCCAGCCGTACTCGCCAGGCGTAACCTGACGGGAAGCGGGACACCCTGGGCCGGCATCCATCAGGAAATCGGTACCCATCCCCCACACACTGATGCGGCACGTGGCGTTGGACGTGGTGTGGCTTTCCAGATAGATTGTGCCGCTGTCGCCTGGAGCAGCAGGGGCGGGAGCGACCGTGGCTGGTGGTGCAGGAGGAACCGTGGCTGGTGGTGCGGTAGGGGGTGGCGCTGCTTTCGTTGACGTGGGTAATGGCGGGGTCAAAGTGGGGCGGGGTGTGGAGGTTGGATGGGGTGTGGGGGTCAGTGTTGGCGCCAAAGTTGGTGTTGGGGCGATCTCTGTTACGGTCGCTGATGGTGTTGGTGATGGAACCGGCGTAGGCTCGAGGGAGGGGAGCAGTTGGGGAGCAGCTAGAATGACCGCCAGTGCGCTGCACAGCAGTACCCCTAGCCCTAGCCCCCCCAGCGATATTATCCATATCCACTTACGGCCCGGCTGTGCCGGCGGTGGTTGGCGGAGCGTGTTAAATTGTGGCATGGTTATACTTCCTTAGTGGAATTTGCCCGGACGATCATCTAACCCGGCAAAGCCAGAACCAAAATGGTTTGTTCGCGCCAGCACCGCCGTAGAACAGGCGGTGCTGGCATCAGTGGAACAGGTGGTTGGTTAGGGTTCAATCCAGCCCCGGTTTTTTCAAAGGTACTATTGCTGCTTGACTGACATCTGGTACGTGTTGCTTTCCTTGCTCGGCGCAGTGCCGGCGTTGACCATGACAAAGTAGCTCTTGCTCGCATCGAGTGTGCAGTTTTTGTACTTGTTCTGGTCTCCTGCCGTGCCTATCTGGCAGGCCAACGGGTAGCCGCTTGCGTCTTCGTAGATCAGGGCGTCCCAGTTGGTGCCGGACGGCAGGTTCTCAAGCGCCAAGCGGATATTTGTTGCGCCGTTCAGGTTGAGTGAGTAGTAATCTCTCGTGTCCGTACCGCTGAAGGAGCCGTCACAAGTAGCGCCTACTGCGGTGGAGCCACGTTGAGTTGCCGAGTCTGGCTCGTAG
>QMOE01000104.1 GCA_003648125.1 Chloroflexota bacterium | reverse complement strand
TAGCCCGGCTCTATCTAGACTGGGGCCGCAGCGACGACGCACTGACCGCCATCGCCGAGGCCGAACGGCTGGGCGCAGAGGAAACCGAAAAAATAGAGCGGCTGCAAGTCGCTATTTACGTTGATCGCGCCGACTGGCCCGCCGTCGCCGAGCACGCCCAGCGGCTACTGACGCTCGCCCCCGCCGATTCCGACGCCCGGCACACACTGGCCCGCGCCTACGCCGAGCAACAGGAATGGAATGCAGCACAGGTGGAATACGAGAGGCTGCTGGACCTCGACCCCACTGACCAAGTGGCCCACGAGCGGCTGGGTGCGTTGATGCTGGACAACGACCCCGCCGCCATCCAGCATCTCTACGCTGCCCAAACCGACCTGGCGGAGCGACTATTGGCGGCACTGATGGCAAGCGCAACGGCCGAGCCGGCCTACGCCAACGCAATGAAAGGACGAATCCTTTTTCAAGCGCAAGAGTGGGCGCTGGCCGCGCGTCAGTTCGAGCGCGCTCTCTTCCATAATCCCGACTATCCCGACGCCCACGCCTACCTGGGCTATGCGCTAAACCAAATGGGCCGCCCGGTCCAAGCCCGGCCCCACCTGCAGCAAGCGGTCACGCTGGCCCCGGATTCGGCTGTAGCTCACATCTTCCTGGGGCTGCATTACGATCGGCTGGGCGATGTCAGTGCCGCCCGCGCCGAGTACGAGGCGGCCTACGAGCTTGACCCCCAGAACCCGGCCATCTGCGTCGAGATCGGGCAGACCTGGGCGGCTGAGGGACGGTACACAGCAGCCGAGATTTGGCTCCAGGAAGCCATCTCTCTTCAGCCTTACGACCCGGCGCTATGGGAAGCCCTGGCCCGCTTTTACCTGGATCACAACATCACCGCGTCCGATCACGCCATTGACGCTACGACGGAACTGGTGCAACTTTTACCCGCCGACGCCCGCGCTCACGACCTGCGGGGCTGGGCCGCTCTCCAAGCCGGGGATTTCGCCACCGCGCTGGACAACTTGCAGGAAGCGATTTCCCTCGACCCAACGCTGGCCTCGGCCCACTATCACCTGGGCCGGCTGTGGGCCATCCAGGGCGAGTATCAGAAAGCGCAAGCAGCATATACTCGCGCCCTGGATTTGGATACCACGGGCGAGATCAAGCCGCTCCTCGCCCGCTGAGCCACAACCTGCTACCCCCCGGTCATCCCCTTGAGTTGCCCGGTCAGTTCCTCCACCTGGGAAGCGGCCCCTTTGATACTGCGTAGTTTGTCCAATTGATCGTGCCAGAAGGCAGACCCGGCAGCAGCCCCCAGCCCGCTGAGATAGACGCCCGGAGTGAGGCCCAACAGCACGACCAAGATCGCCCCCAACGGGGCCAGGGATTTCGGCATTTCGCTTGCCCCGTTCCAGCCGATCAGGTCTCCCATCGTGTACCACTCGACAATTGCACCCGTTGCATCCGCGCCGCAGAACTTGGTGATGGCGCTGCCCAAGACCGGTTCGAGCAATTGGATCGAGTCCACTTGTAGCGCAGCAGCCAGCACGATACCCACCACGACGGAGAGAATACGCAACCAGGAAATGCGAGCTTTTTCCCGATCCTTTTGTATGCTATCCTCCTCAAAAATACGGGTGGCCGCCTCCTCCGGCGTGAGGAGGGAGCCGAATGGCTCGTGCTCGCCGAGTTTCTCGATCCGCTCACGAAAAGTATCTCCAGAGGGCAATTTGTGGCTCAGCCAGGCCCAAAAATACTCTGGATAGGCCGGCAGGCGACACAGGAACAGGATGACCGGAATCAACGCCGAGGGCATCCAATCACTCTTTTCAGCCGCCTGGCCCACGCCTTTGAGTCCATCTCGCAGCCAGCGCCAGAATTTGTGCAACGGCCCCCGGAGTTGGTTGTTCTGTTTGCGCACGGTATCAAGCAACGCGGAGATGGCGTGCAGGTTAGTGGAAATCTCGGCCACGTTGCTCTCTTTAAGACTGGTGAGGGTAGCCTCTAGCCAGGCTCTTATCTCTGCCGTGTCGAGATCGGGTTCGATTTCCTTCAAGCGGGGTTCCAAGCGGGGCCAGTGCTTGTCCAGCACATCGTCGAGCGTGTGAATAGCCATGTCCTTGAACATATCCGGCAACTGTTCCTGCACCGCGACGCGCACCCGCTCCGCCCGATCCTCGAACTGAGCCGCCACCTCTTCGAGTTTCTCGATCCGCTCGTTGAGTTGCTGCTGTGCTTCGGCACTGACGCCCAGCTCTGCCATCGTGCCCGGCAGCCACTTGTTCATCTTATCCAGAGCCTCCGTGGCCGAAGCCTGGCGCTTGAGGCCAAAAATAGGCCGCACAGCGTCAATCATCACCTCGGCACCGACGGCCAGTACCATCATCATCGCGGCATAGAGGCCCAGGGTACCGATGACCCTGCCAACGTCACTCATTTCGTCACCGCCACCATCCTGCGCGGGCGGGCTGGCGTAAGCGATGGCCGGTGTCAACGCAAGCAGCAAAGCCACCAACAACAGAACAAAAAGCAAGCGTTTCATAATAACCTCCTCCTTCAACTCGTGCGATTTAAAAAGTCACAGGAGTGAGACACGCCTCACGCCGCAGCCTGGGGGTGTGTCAACCCCTCAAATCTGTATTTACTGAGTATAGCAAATCTGGTCAAAGATGTCAAAATTTACTTGACACGCCAAGCCTTATCTTGTATAATCGCCACATAAGTCAATGGGCTGTTGCTAAAGACCAAACAACCGAGATTGCCAGGCGACGTAGCTCAATGGCAGAGCAGGGGACTCATAAGCCCTTGGTTCCCAGTTCAAATCTGGGCGTCGCCACTAGACCGCGTGTTTAATGGTGGGAACCGCCGGTGATGATAAACTCCTCATCGGTGGTTTTATTTATGTATCGCGTACAAGGAGAGAAAAATTATGCAGATCGTAACTGATAGCGGAGTGGATTTGCCCCAAATGAGCGAACTGGACATCCCCATTCACATTGTTCCCCTCGTCGTCACTCTGGAAGGTAAAACATACCGCGAGGACGTGGACATCAAACCGGGCGAGTTCTATCGTCTGCTGGCGGAGAGCGATAGCCTGCCCACTACATCGCAGCCCTCGGCAGGAGACTTTGCCACTACCTACCGGCTGCTGGCTGCCACCGACCCCGACATCCTGTCCATCCACATGTCATCCGGCCTGAGCGGCACGTTCAACTCGGCCCAGGCAGGCGCAGCGATGGTGCCGGAGGCAAACATCACCCTCGTCGACACAAAAACCCTGTCGGCCGCGCCGGGCTGGCAGGTAGAGGCAGCCGCCCGCGCACTAAAGGCTGGCTGGGCCAGGAATAAAGTCCTGGCCCTGATGGAACGCATCGGCGCAGCCACCAACAGCATCTACACACTCAAAGACCTCAAATACTTGATTCACGGTGGACGCATCAGTCACATGAAAGGGCTGCTCGCCTCAATGCTGAACATCAAGCCGCTGATCGGAGTAGAGAAAGAAGGCGGGACTTATGTCCAACTCGGCCAGGTGCGGACGTTCAAACGCGCAATGCAGGGGCTGGCCGACCTCATCACTAAACAGCACGCGCTCGGCAGCAAGTTGCGCGTGCAGGTGCTCCATTCCTGGAATCTCGAAGGGGCCGCCGCGCTGCGCGAGCAGATAAACAAGCGCTTCGATTGCACCTGGCTGCCGGTCGGGCCCATGTCCCTCGTGTTGGGCGCTCACACCGGCCCCAGTATGGTGGGCGTGGCCTATGCGCCAGTGACAGTCTTCGACGACGTACCGTAACCCGCATACGAGGAGCCGCAAATGAAAGATCGCACAATCCTGTGGATATTCCTGGCCTTTATCCTGGGCTTTACCCTGCCAGTGTGCAGTTGCGCCGGGACGGGACTGCTCACCATGACTGCATTGAGTCGTATGGCCGGAGAACCGGTGACATCGACAATCGGCACGGGCGACGCCGTGGCCGTGATTCGGCTCGAAGGCACCATCACCAGCGGCCCCCTGGACTACTTTACCACCACGGGCATCACCCCTGACCGCACAAACGATCTGCTGGAGCAAGCCGCCGCCAACCCTGCTATCAAAGCGGTCGTGTTGCGCGTCAACAGCCCCGGCGGCAGTGTGGTCGCCTCCGACGAAATCTATCAGGCGCTGCTAGATTTCGACAAGCCGGTCGTCATCTGGATGGGCGAGATGGCCGCCTCTGGCGGCTACTATATCTCCTGCGGCGGCGACTATGTCTTTGCCCACCCGGACACACTGACCGGCTCCATCGGCGTCATCAGCCAGTTCATCAATGCCGAAGAGCTGCTGGACCAAGTCGGCGTGGACGTGGTGGTCATCACCTCCGGCCCGCACAAGGATATGGGCAGTCTCTTCCGTGAAATGACGGAGGAGGAACAATCAATGTGGCAGGGTGTCACCGACGAAATTTATGGGGAATTTGTAGAGATCGTGGCCCAGGCGCGCGACCTGTCATCGGATGAGGTGCGCGAACTGGCCGACGGACGGGTCTACACCGGGCGGCAGGCGCTGGAACTGGGACTAGTAGATGAACTCGGCACGCCGGACGACGCCATCGCCAAAGCAGCGGAACTGGGCGGCGTCGAAGGTGACCCCCAGGTGATCGAACTGAAACCGACGCCATCATTTATGGAAGCACTCTATAGCTTCCAGGCCCGTTCTACAATGCCAACGTTGAGCGAAATCCTAAATTTGGCCGGGATGCCGTCGGTGCAGTTTCGGCTCGCCGGGCCGTAGCGGGCTATCTAATCTACTACGGCAGGTAGACGTGCGGGTCCACCGGGCGGCCCTGATAGCGTATTTCAAAATGCAGGTGCGGCCCGGTGGAATAACCGGTCGTGCCGGCCCCACCCAGCAACTCTCCCTGCCGCACGTGTTGTCCCACCTCGACGACGATCTCCGAAAAATGCGCGTAATAAGTGCGCCAGCCACCCTCGTGCTCCACGATGACCAGGTTGCCATAGCCGCCACCCCACTCGGCAAAGACCACCACCCCATCCGCCGCCGCCACGATAGGGTCCCACATCGCTGCCGCAATGTCGAGACCGATGTGACCGGGGTTGCGCGGATCGTGAAAAGTCCAGCCGGAAATCTCACGCCGCGTAGTGGGCCACTGGAACATTCCCTGGGCGGCAACGACGGCCTGACTTCCGGAGACTGTGGCGGTCAGTTCTGGAGGAGGAGTTTCGCCCAGCGCGACATGAGCGGATCCGTCAGAGAGAGAGAGCGCGAGCGAGTACCGGCCCGGTATGCCAGAGATCGGCGCCACCTGTACAGAGTAAAGACCGGTGGACGGCAAGTGCGGCTGAGACACGTAAGGGAGCAAAAACACGGAACCCGTCTCCTGCGCCAGAACTGTCCCATCAGGGGCGATCAGGCTGACAGCCAACTCGGCCTCCACATCGGAGCCGGAGCCGGGATAGAGCCACATTTCAAGGGTCACAGATTGCCCCTCGCGGCCCTGGAACTGCCAGGAGTCCTCGGAATCGGCACCCAGTGTTCCTTCCACTGGGTCATCGAGCGCGAGCCAGGCGACATCGTGCACTGGAACCTGTGTCACGATGGGGGAGGTTTGAGGCAGCTCCATCCACCGCTGCGCCAGCGCCGACCCACCCAGGTAGGCCGCCGCCGCCAGAATGGCAGTTAGGGCCGCCCACGTAAACAGAGACAGGGAACTTTTTCCGCCCCCTGCCGTATTCATACCCATTTCTTTCTCGCCTCTATCGTCTGCGTAACCGTTCACCAGGGGCAAAGAAACCAGGTTTTTTCGTCAAATAACCACTCTAACCTATGAAAACCGCGCACAGTGAGACATATCTCACTCGATAGATGCCTAAAAACCTGGTTTCTGGCTTATCCCCTGAACGCTTACTCGTCTGCTAGCGTTTTCTCCGTATCATCTCGATAGGGCAAATTGCCAATTTGCCCCACTGTGCCGCCCCAGAGATTGTACCACGCCGATGAGGGGTGTCAAGAAAAAAAGTGCGGGCGAGGGCAACCATATCATCTCAATATTGCGGGGCGAAGCGCGCTGTAGACGAGGTTTCCATACCTCGTGAGGGCGGCGCGATATGGAAATCGCGGCTACGTTGCCCCACTTTTGAAAAGATACGTACAGTCTACGGTTGTATGGGATTCCAACATATAGACCCTGCGAAATCCCAAGACCCAAAAATTTGACACCCACCCACTCTCACCACGCAGTTGACACCATTCCCATACTCTGCTAAAATAGCGAACAATCCCGGCGGTGAAGCGCGACACGTGGGTGCTCCACCAAATCCAACACGTGCCGGAGGAAAAGGAGGTGAGACAATTGGCAGAAGAAATCGTTAGTGGTGGAGAGGTCACACAGGACGACAAGCTGTGGGCATTACTGAGTTATATTTTTGCTCCTCTAATCGGCATTATTGTACTGCTGATCGAGGACAAGAAAAATCGCCCCTTCCTCAAGTATAACGCAGTGGTATCCATCATTCTAGGAATCCTGATGATCCTCCTGAGTGGCATCTGCATCGGCATCCTGGTATGGTTCTATGCCATCTACCTGGGCATAAAGTGCTACCAGGGCGAGTGGGTAGAGGTCCCGGTCATCTCCGATTTTGTGAGAAACCAAGGCTGGGCATAATCCCATATAAGAACAAGACACAGAGGGAGGCCCTTCCCCTTCAGGGAGAAGGGCTTTTCCTTTGAAACGGAGTTCTTTATGTCCATACACTCCAAACGCTGGCAGGTCGCACCGCCTGCCCCCCCCAGCCACATCGCCTGCCTCGACCACCTGCACCCCATCATCATTCAGGTGCTCTACAACAGAGGGATCACCGATCCAACTACCGTGGCTGCTTTCCTCGACGGTAAAAGTGACGCGGCCAATCCATTCGACCTGCCAGGGATGCCAGCCGCCGTGACCCGCCTGCGCCAGGCGCTGCGAGCCAGGGAGCCTATCGTCGTGTACGGCGACTTTGACGCCGATGGCGTCACCGCCACAGTGCTGCTCGTCCAGACATTGCGGGCGCTCGGAGGGCGCGCGCGGCCCTACATCCCCCACCGCGTGGACGAGGGGTACGGACTGCACGAGGAAGCGCTGACCGAGATGGCGCGCAAAGGCGCTCGCGTCGTCGTCACCGTGGATTGCGGCATTCGCGCGCTGGACCAGGTCGCCCACGCCAACCGGCTGGGGCTAGATGTCATCGTTACCGACCACCATTCCGTCAGCCCGCGCCTGCCCCAAGCC
>QMOE01000103.1 GCA_003648125.1 Chloroflexota bacterium | reverse complement strand
GGCCACCCCACTGGAAGAACGTCAACCCCATCCTTCTTCACCAGACGTGACAAGGCAGGTCGGCAGCGGGTTCATGGCCTGGTTCAAGGCATGGATATTTGCCGTCATCCACGCCAGCACGGTCAGTTTGGTGCTGGGAGGAATCACATTCTTCGAGGATATGGCCAAAGCCAACGACGAGATACAACGCACTGGCACAGTATCGTTCCCCAAACAGCTTTTGCCGGGCACGGTGACCGGCTCTACGGTTAGAAAGCGTCTTTCTCAATCCTCCGATGGCCTGCTACAGACTGGAGCAGCGAACGCCGAATCTGAAAAGCCCGAACAACCTGCATCTTCCCCCGATATGATAGAATGGCAAGTGGTGGACATATTAGAGGAGACGTGAGTGAGGGGCCAATGTCATCAAGATAAGACTTTTCACTCTATGGTATGTCATTGCGAGGAGCGTAGCGACGAGGCAATCTCCACCATTACTTGTATTTGAAGGCAGGAGGTTGCTTCGCTACGCTCGCAATGACATATTCGTTCCTTTAACTTGATGACATTGGTAAGAGGCCATGTTTTCTCCGAAAAACAGGATTTCTAGAGGGCAACGGAATAATGTCCACCTCTGGCCTCCCCGTTACCAATCGCATCCGCGCCACACTCGGCTGCTCCTTGCGCGTGGGGCAGACCGCCCCGGGATTGACCAGTAACGTGTGCCCCACCCATTCGACGTGCGCCCGATGCGAGTGCCCAAAGACGATGACGTCCGCCAGAGGATAGAGCCGCGCCAGGCGGCGGGTAGCAATCTGGTTGAGGTCGCCGTTATCCCTCAAGCCCAGCGCGTGAGTGAGCAGGCGCATACCCTTGATAAGAAAACCCAATGGGCCGGGCCAGTGTCCGTGGACGAGCAGGACACGCTCTCCTCCCAACTCTAGCTCGACCGTGGCCGGTAGTGAAGCCCCGCCGGTGGATAAATCCTGTAGATGGACGTTACCACGCACGGCGTGTACCGGCGCGATACTCCGCAGCGGCTCCAGTGCCGCCGGGTCATCCACGTCGCCGGCGTGCAGGATCAGGTCCACCCCAGTTAGTGCGTCGAGCGCCGCCTGGGGCAGCCGCTTTAAGCGATGGGGAATATGTGTATCGGAGAGCAAACCGACGGTGATGGTGTTAGACATTTATCAACCCAAAAGAGCAAACAGTTTAACACGCTCACCGGATTTGTACAACTTGCTTCGCGGGTGGGCGTCAAATTTTTGCGCCTGGTAGTGGATCTTGCTGGGAGCGCAGGCGTCCCCGCTGAGGAAGGGGCGAGGCACTGCCTCGCCCTTACGACAAGTCAAGATGACCGCAAAAAATGCGGGCCGGGACGCCCGCGCTCCCAAGCTAGCCGATTCTCGCACAAAGACAGAAATTGTGGTAACATGATTCGCCAACAGCAATGTGGGCAATGATTGATATGGATGCGTTTCATTTCGGTTAAAAGTAGGCGCGGTTTCCATACCGCGCGCTATGGAAAGCGCGCCTACCCAACTCATTTGAAACACACCTAATTGATATTGAACAACAAACATCAAACAAGGAGCGTATACTAACTATGGCCAAGTTTCCAGTTGAACCATTCAGGATCAAGGTCGTCGAACCCATCCGCCAGACCACCCGCGCCGAGCGAGAAAAGATTTTGCAGCAGGCCGGCTACAATGTTTTTGCCATTCGCGCCGAGGATATTTACATTGATCTGCTGACCGATTCTGGCACAGCGGCGATGTCCGACAATCAGTGGGCCGGCATAATGAGGGGCGACGAAAGCTACGCCGGATGCCGCAACTTTTTCAACCTGGAAGATGCGATCAAGTCCATCACCGGCTTTGAGCACTTTGTGCCCACTCACCAGGGGCGCGCGGCCGAGAACATCTTGTTCTCCTGCATGGTCGAGCCGGGCCAATCGGTGCCCAGCAACATGCACTTTGACACTACCCAGGCCAACATCCTGGCCCGGGGCGGCAACCCGGTCAACCTGCTGGCCGAGGAGGGGCTAAACCCCACCAGCCACGCCCCCTTCAAAGGGGACGTAGACATTAAAAAGCTGGCGATGTTCATCAAAGAGGAGGGGCCGGAGAACATCCCGGTAGGGATGCTGACGGTGACGAACAACGCCGGCGGCGGCCAGCCCGTCTCGATGGGCAACATCCGCGCCACCGGCGAACTGCTGCACAAGTACGACATCCCCTTCTTCCTTGATGCCTGCCGCTATGCCGAGAATGCCTATTTCATCAAGCTGCGCGATCCCGACTATGCCGAGACGCCCGTGCTCGAAATCGCCCGCGAGATGTTCTCCTACGCCGACGGCTGCACCATGTCGGCCAAGAAAGACGCGCTGGTCAACATCGGCGGCTTTTTGGCGATGAACGACGAATCGCTGAACGAGCGCGTGCGCCAAGAACTGATCATCCGCGAGGGGTTCCCCACCTACGGCGGGTTGGCCGGGCGTGACCTGGAAGCAATCGCCCGTGGGTTGTGGGAGGGGTTGGACGAGCAATATCTGGCTTACCGCATCGCCCACACCAAGTACCTGGGCGACCGGTTGGTGGAGGGGGGCGTTCCCATCCTGGAGCCTCCCGGCGGCCACGCCGTCTACATAGACGCTAAACGATTTCTGCCGCACATCCCGCAGTCTGAACTGCCAGGCCAGGCACTTGCCTGTGAACTGTACCTGGAGGGCGGCGTGCGCGCGGTAGAGATCGGGAGCGTGGCGTTCGCCCGTGAGGACCCAGAGACGGGCGAGATGGTCTATCCGGAGCTAGAGTTGGTGCGCATGGCGATTCCCCGCCGGGTCTACACTCAGGCCCACCTGGACTGTGTAGCCGAGACCTGCCAGCGCATCTACGAGCGACGCGATCAGCTTCGGGGTATGCGCTTTACCTATGCGCCGGCCCTCCTGCGTCACTTTACGGCCCACTTTGAGCCGCTGTAGGCGAGCCGCGTTCGGACAGGAGCAGAGACCAGGTTTCTCCGAGAAACCTGGTCTCTTAACGTTCAATCGCTCTGCGGCAGTTGGCTCCCCAACATAACCCGCACATCCACCGCCCAGGCCCCCTCACCCGCCCGGCCCACGATCAGCGGATTGATGTCCACCTCCGCTACCTCCGGCAGATCGGCCATCAGTTGCCCCACCCGGCACAGCGCCTCGACAACCGCCTCGACGTCACCCGGCGGCTGACCGCGCACGCCCGCCAGTAGTTTGCCCGCTGCCGTCTCCGCTACCATCTCCCGCGCCTCCGCTGCGCTCAACGGAGCCAGGCGGAAGGCCACGTCTTTCAACACCTCCACAAAAGTCCCGCCCAGGCCGAACATCACCAGCGGGCCAAACTGCTCGTCTCGCTGCGCCCCCACGATGACCTCTAACCCGTGGGGTGACATGCGCTGCACAAAGCCCCGCTCTCCTGGGCCGACGATGCGCGCGAATGATTCCCGCACCGCCTCGGCGTCCGCCAGCCCCAGTGCCACGCCACCTGTATCGGCCTTGTGGACCACGCCCGGCGCGACCCGCTTGAGGGCCACCGGGTAGCCCATCCGCTCCGCCAGCGTCGCCGCCTCGTCGCTGGTCGTCGCCAGGCCGGAGGGAGGCGTCGCCAGGCCGTAATCCGCCGCCAGTTCCGCCCCTGCCTGTGGGTCCAGGGCTTGACTTTCGGCAGATAGGACTTGCTCTATCAGCACTCGCGCCCGTTCCCGATCCACTTGCGCCGTCTCTAGTTCGACCGGGGATCGTGTCTGGATGTGCCCATACCGCCACAACGCGCTCAGGCCGAGCGCGGCGCGGGCGGGGGTCAGGTAATGGGGGATGGAGTGAGCGTGCAGTCCGCGGGCGGCGGCGCGGATACCGCCCCCACCGGAGATGCAACAGACTACCGGCTTCTCGCTTTCCTCTCCCACGCGGCCCACCGCTGCGGCCACGTCGTGGGGCGGCGTGATTGCCTGGGGCACATAGACCACCATCACGCCGTCCACCTCAGGGGCCGCCAGCAGTGCCTCTAACGCTCGCGTGTACTGCTCCGGTCGCGGGCCGCCCAGCATGTCCACTGGATTGCCGGTCATCGTCCCCGGCGGGCAGATCTCCCGTAGCCGCGCCTGGGTCTCGGCGCTCAGATCCGCCAGGCGCAGCCCCTGCCGGTCGAGCGCGTCCGCCCCCACCGCCGACGGTCCTCCGGCGTTGGTCAGGATCGCCATCCCCGGCCCCTGTGGTGGCTTCCGGTAGGCCAGCGCGATGGCCGCGTCTACCAGTTCCTCCAGGTTCTCCACCGGGACCGCTCCGGCCTGGCGGCAGGCGGCCAGGAAAGCCTGGTCTGCCCCGGCCAGAGCGCCGGTGTGGGAGGCTACTGCCCGCGTCCCGCTGGGAGTGCGTCCCGCCTTGAGTACCACCAGCGGCTTGTGCGGGGTCAACCGGCGGGCCGCCTCGACGAACCGCCGCCCGTTGGGCAACCCTTCGATGTAGGCGGCCACGACCTGGGTATGCGGGTCGGCCGCCAGCGAGTTCAGCGCGTCCGCCACGTCCACGTCCACCTGGTTGCCCAGGCTGATGACGCGGGAAAAACCGACGCCGACCGCGCTGGCCCAGTCCATCGTCCCGCCGCAGACCGCGCCCGAGTGGGAGACAAAGCCGATGACTCCCTGGATCGGCATCGTACGGCTGAAAGTGGTGTCAATGGGCGCGTAGGTATCCACCACGCCGACGCAGTTGGGGCCGATGAAGCGCATCCCGTACCGACGGGCGATTTCTTCCAGTTGCGCCTCCCGTTCCTGCCCTCCGGCTCCCAACTCGCCAAAGCCGGAGGCGATGAGGACGACGGCCTTGATGCCGCGCTGCCCACATTCCTCCAGCGCTTCCACCGTCCGCTCGGCAGAGAGGACGATCACCGCCAGATCCACCGGGTCGGGCACATCGGCCACGGAAGTGTAGACCCGCAGTCCCAGCATCTCGCCCCCCTTTGGATTGACCGGGTAGGCGTGACCGGGGTAGCCGTGTGTGACCAGGTTGCGCAGCACGCCGTGGCTCAGTTTGATGGGGTTGGCGCTCGCGCCCAGAACGGCGACGCCGCGCGGGTGAAAAAATGTGTGCAGTAGGTCTTTCAATGTTGGCCTCCTCATAACTGTGGTATACTTGACGCGACACGTGATTGGTAAGGCGCATGATACATCAAGGTGGCTACTTTTGTCCAGTCGAGGGAGGACGATGACTAACCCCCAAATGCTCGTGACCGGCGGCAGCGGCTACCTGGGCGGGTGGGTCGCGCGGCTGGCCCGCACCAGATGGGACGTGACCGCGACTTATCTGACCCATCCCGTGGACGAACCCGGCGCGGCTTGGCGCCGGCTGGACGTGCGGGACGAATCGGCGGTGATGGCGTTGGTGGACGCGGTGCGCCCGGCGGTCATCGTCCACACGGCGGCGGCCAACCCCGGCTACGGCGGCGCCGACTTTGAGGCAGTCAACACGGACGGCAGCGGTCACGTGGCCCGCGCGGCCGCCGCGCGCGGGGCGCGGCTAGTCCACATCTCCACCGACGTGCTCTTTGACGGCAAGCAGGGCAACTATGCCGAGGATGACCCGCCCGTGCCCATCACCTCTTACGGGCGCAGCAAGGCGCTGGCCGAGGTGGAGGTGCGCGCTTCCGGGGCCGAGGCGGTCATCGTGCGCACCTCGCTCATCTATGGCTGGCGGCCGCGTTTGGCCCGGCAGGTGCGCTGGATCGTGGAGGGCGTGAGAGCGGGCCGGCCGGTGCGCCTGTTCACCGACGAGTTGCGCTGTCCGGTGTGGGTGGAGAGTCTGGCGGCGGCGGTGGTCGAACTGGCGGGGATGGACTATACCGGCGTGTTGCACGTGGCCGGGGGGCAGGTTCTTTCGCGCTACGAGTTCGGCCTGCGGCTGCTGCGCTTCCACGGATTGGACCCTGGCGTGGTCATCCCCGCCCGCGCGCGCCAGGTTGACCCACGCCGCCCGCTCAATTGCACCCTCAATTGCTCCCGCGCCCGGTCGCTCCTGCGTACGCCGCTGCCGGGGGTGGATGAGGTGTTGAAGCAAAGGAAGAGAGAAGCGGTTGTACCAGATGTCCCCGATTGACTGGCAGATTTTTGTCAACGAGTTCCCCCGCTCCAGATGAACCATGCCCAATCCACCCTACAACCGAAATGAAACGCACCCCAATCATAGAACACGAACTTGAGAAGTCAGTACCTCGTGGTATCTTTTCAATAAATGGAGGGTGAGGTGAAGGAACGCCAGCATCTTGCTGGCATCTGGCGACCAAGATGGTCGCGTTCCCCCAAGATATTGAAAAGATGCACCTCGTGCGTGGCGCAAGTTGCCAACTTGTGTTACGTGCAGCACTGACCGCGCATTGGGTGTTTTAGGGAATTTCCTATAATTTTCTATATAGTTCGTTATCCTCATTGCATACAATGAATAAGCTGGGCACCAGACCGGCTGTGTGTGCTGTTTGGCATGGCTCGCTTTTATAGAGGGACGAACATCATTGATTGAGACACGATCATTTGCTAGACCTGATCATTGCACTCGATTGAGAATTGCCACTGTTGCTTTATCGAATGGCTGGGCGTGTCCCGGTGTGTTTATGCACCGGCGGCAGGCCCGTTTTACGTTTGGAGTGATCAGGGTATGAAACACTACCAGATTCGCGGCAGGTCATTGCCTGGTTTGGATGCGCCAATTGGGGAATATGAGAGGAGTATGTTATTGCGCTTTCATACCAACAGCAATTTTTCTAGTTTGAGGAGGAGTTAGATGAGAGAGAAATCACACACCAAAGGAAACCACGCCCCCCGAGATTGGGGAAAAGAGTTTATTGTAAAGAGCTTGTTCCATTATCCAGGAGGAAAGATGAAGACAAAAACTATCCGCCGCCCATTGTTCGTTACCCTGACGTTGCTCACGCTTGTAGCCCTGCTGCTGGGCAGCGCCGCCCCGGCTCTGGCCGATCCGTCACCGTGGACCCAGACCAGCACCAGCGACTTTGACAACGGCACTCCTAGCAACACCGAGGTAGTGATCGGCGGCTCCGGCGACTCCGGCGCGGTGCAACTGGCCCAGGCCAGTGGCAACTGGCGTATCGACTCCGAGGCCCAGTGGCAAAATTGGGTATCTCATCCCAACGCGACAACCTCGGGCGGTACCCTGGTTCTGGATCGCCATTACGCATGGGAATCTAGCCCTTCCTATTCTGATAATTCCTCGGCTTCATCTCCAAGTGCGCAGTGGAACTGGGAAACGGTCAAGACGCT
>QMOE01000102.1 GCA_003648125.1 Chloroflexota bacterium | reverse complement strand
CTGGCCGGTCGCCAGGTAGAGCATCGCCAGGAAAGTGAAGAAGAACAGCATGGCCGCGCCCAGGTCTTGCTGCCAGGCCAGGAGCACAATCGCCAGCCCGAACATTGCCAGAAGCGGGCCGACGTAGGCCAGCGGGGGCAGTTTCCAGCGTCCGATCTTTTGTCTTTCTGAGATGAGTAATTCCTTTCTCTCGGCCAGGTAGGAGGCCAGGTAGACGACCATCAGGAGTTTCAGCGGCTCGGAGGGTTGGAAGTAGATTCCCCATGCCCCCAACCAAAGGCGCTGCCCGTATCCAGACGGGTTGACGCCAAAGGCGAGTGTGGTTGCCAGCAGCGCCAGCCCGCCAAAGAGCCAGGTGTAGCGGAACCGCCGCAGCCAGCGCAGGTCGCGGCCCAGCCGGACGACGGCCAGAAACACGGTGATGGAAATGATCAGCCAGGCGGCTTGCCGGAGGAGAAAGTTACTCGCCAATCGTTCGATGCATAGGAAACCCCATCCTGTCAGCAGCGCGCTCACGGGCAGTAGGATAGGGTCGCGCTGGGGAAGGTAGCGGTTCAGAAAGATGTGGGCAGCGGCGAACGATAGCGTCCAGATGGCGGAGGCGAGCAGCAAGTTAGAGATTTGATATTGAGGGTTGAGGATGGCAAGGGCGAGGTTGCCGACGAGGAGGAAGGCGGCAGCGATGAGGAGTAACCCGCGCTCGCGGTATGCGGTAGTGTGATTTTGCATAGGCTTTATTGAGATGATAGGTGGGTGTCCGTCAAATTTTTGCGCCGGGTAGTGGATCTTGCCTGGGAGCGCGGGCGTCCCCCGCCGAGTAGGGGCGAGGCACTGCCTCGCCCCTACGACTCCAATGACCGCGCTCCGTGGCGCGCAAGAAAATGATGCGCACCCATGATAGGTTTTTCCCTTGACAGGGAGGTTGAAACGACGGTATAATAAGACTGCTGGCAGTATAACACTCCTGTATCCGCTGGTCAACTATTTGAACAAGGAGGTGCAAAATGCGTACGAAACGATTCACGATTGTGTTGGTGATAGTGACGTTGGTGCTTCTCGTTGGCGTTGTGCCGGTATCGGCGGTACCGCAGGGGGGCAGTGTTGTCCACGTTGTGCAGCGCGGAGAGACGTTGTACAGTATCGCGCGCCGCTATGGGGTGAATATGTGGACTATTGCCAGCGCCAACGGCATCATCAACCCCAATCGCATCTATGCAGGACAGCGACTCGTTATTCCCCAGGGCCGGCCTGTCGCCACTGTCCACATAGTGCGGCCTGGGGATATGTTGATACGCATCGCGCTGCGCTATGGGGTGGATGCCTGGACCATCGCGCGCGCCAACGGCATTACCAATCTTAACCATATTTACGTGGGCCAGCGGCTCACTATCCCTGGGGCTGCGCCGCCCGTGTCTCCACCGATATCTACGCCTCAGCCCTCTCAGCCGATCGCGTTCCCCGGATCCTGGTCTGGCGAGTATTTCGACAACATCACGCTAACTGGATCGGCCTATGCGACGCGCGAGGACGAGGCTATCAACTTTAATTGGGGTTGGGGGCCGCCGGCGGGCGGGATGCCTACAAATTCTTTCTCTGTGCGGTGGACTGGCGATTTTCACTTTGACGAGGGCACCTATCGCTTCTACGCCAGGGTGGACGACGGCGTGCGAGTTTACGTGGACGGCGAGCGCATCATCAACGGCTGGCGCGACGGTGGGCTGCGTCTCTACACAGCGGATCGCGCACTCACAGCCGGCGATCACGATATCAAGGTAGAGTACTATGATCGCATCCAGGTGGCCCGCGTCTACTTTTGGTGGGTGAAAATCTCAGGAGCGACGCCAACCCCAGGCCCGACCTCAACTCCTGGCCCTTCACCTACGCCTACTCCGACCGGCACGCCAGCGCCAAGCGCAGGCTGGTTCGGCCAGTACTATAACAACATTGACCTGCAGGAGCCTCCGTTCACGACCCGTTACGACCCCTGGATTGGGGCTGAGTGGGGCGCCGACCGCCCGATGCCAGGGATGCCCCCCGACTTTTTCTCGATCCGCTGGACGACGACGGCGCACCTGGAGGCGGGCGATTATCTTTTCTGCGCCATGAGCGATGACGGAGCGCGCATCTGGGTAGATGGACATCGTGTCTTGGACGAGTGGCATCCGAACAACGGCGTCGCCTATTGTGGCGAGTACCAGGTCGAGACCGGCGACCACGAGGTCAAGGTCGAGTACTATGAGGAGGGGGGTAATGCGCTGATCTATGTCTGGTGGCGTGAGGCGGATTAGTTAATCTTGGGCATTGTGGTAGAATAGCGTCATCAATAACTCTAGGAGGTAGATATGATTGTTACTACTAAACAGTTGTTTGCGCAGGCTTATGGCAAGTATGCCATCGGCGCGTATAACATCAACAACGCCGAGCAGACGATAGGGCTTTTCCGGGGAAACGTGCAGTCTCAGGCTCCGTTCATCATCCAGATTTCCCGGGGGGCGCGCAAGTACACGGATAAGAGGATGCTCGAAGGCATGATCCGCGCCGCCGACGAGGTTTTCCCGGAAGCCATCTTTGCCGTGCATCTCGATCACGGCGACGAGGATGCCTGCTACGATTGCATCGCATCTGGGTTCTATTCCTCGGTGATGATTGATGCCAGCAGTTTTCCCTTCGAGGAGAACGTGGCGATCACAAAGCGCGTGGTCGAGCGGGCGCACGCCAGAGAGATCAGCGTCGAGGCCGAGTTGGGACAGTTGGGCGGCGTCGAGGAGGACATCAGTGTGGACGAGGAGCACGTTCACCTGACTGATCCCAAGCAGGCGGCCGAGTTCATCGAGCGTACCGGCTGCGACAGTCTAGCCTGCGCCATCGGCACCAGTCACGGCGCGTTCAAGTTCTCGGGCAGTCAGTCGTTGCACTTTGAGATTGTGAAGGCTATCCGGGAGCTTGTGCCGGGCTTTCCCCTGGTGATGCATGGCTCCTCTTCTGTGCCGCAGGAGGAGGTCGAGCGCATCAATGCGGCAGGCGGCGCGCTCAAGGGGGCCAGAGGAGTTGATCCCACGCAGTACTTGCCGGCTGCCAGGCTGGGAGTGTGCAAGATCAACATTGATACCGACGGGCGGCTCGTTTGGACTCGCGTCCACCGCGAGTTCTTCCGCGATCATCCGGAGGTATTCGATTTCCGCAAGCCGGGCAAGGTGTATATGGAAGAGTACGCCAAGTTCATCGCCAGCCGGAACGAACTGCTCGGCTCGGCCGGGCGTCTCGATGAGGTGCGGACCGCCGTCAAACCGTAGGTCACGCTTGAAGCGTGACTCGCAATTGCTCAAGACCCGACAGGTCTCCGAAAACTGTAGGTCACGCTTCAAGCGTGACCTACAATTGACAAGTTGCCTGTCGGGTCTTTTTTTGTCTCTAGTTGCCGGGTGACGTGGGCCACCAGGGGGCGGTATAGTCGCGCATCACCAGCGGCAGGTAGATATAGCTGTGGTGCGTGGCCGGTCCAAGCTCCAGCGGCCCCGCCAGCCGCCCTTCGACGACCACCTGGCGCGTACTGACGCCCGCAAAGGGGAACTCGTGGATGTATCGCCCGTCGGTGTAGGCAATGACGCGGTACGAGTCGGGCGGAGCCAGCGGCCCGGCCACCCACGGCCCTGTATCGTCGGGCGTGAACTCGATCAGCAGGCCGATCTGCGCCCGCCAGCCGGGTGGGACGTCGGGCAAATCAAAGGCCGCCCAATCCGCGCCCTGCGCCGCTGTGGGGACGGTGCTGGCGGTCAGGGTCACGCCGGAGGCGAAGGTAATGGTGATGCGCCCCTGCTTGGCGATATAGTCACCCTGGTTGAACAGGTCCACCGTCACCTCGGCCTGGTTGAGCGCGTCCCGCACCACGCCGTTGACGTGCTCGCCGCTGGTCGTATCTGTGATGCCGTTCACGGTGTACGTGACCACCAGCGCCGCGCCGTGCACCTCCACCGTCTGGATGTTGCCCGTGTCGGTGTAGACCTGGACAAAGGGGTCGGTGTAGGTGATGAGCGGGCCATAGTTGATGACCGACGTGCCGCTGGCGGAAATCGCGGCGTGGGATTTGAAGACGACGTACATCTCGCCGGAGCGAGCGCCATTTTCCAGCCACGGCATCTGGGTGGCGTCGAAGGTATCCGAGACGGGCAGGGTGAAGGAGACGAGCGTGCCATCGGCCACCGTGTCCGTGACGAAGGAGACGGGCCGCAGGCCGTCAAAGATGGTCGTGGCGGAGGTCACGTCGCCAACGCCGAGCGCGTCTTCCAGGTCGCCGGCCTCGGTGACGTTCGCCAGGCGGGCCTCCTCAGGCGCGGCCCAGGGCGGCAGCACGTCCTCCAGCTGCAGGTCGGTCGCCTGGCCCCAGACCGTCTTGATGCACGCGCCGGGGGCGCCGACGCCCAGTTCCGCCGCCGGGATTTCAAAGTCGCCGGGCAGCCCGTCGGCGGTCGCCGCGAAGGTGATTTGGTGTACCTTGCCGGTGTCGGTAAAGGTTGGACTGACCTCCACGTCATAGTACCAGACCGTGCGCCAGCCGTCGGGCACGGTGGTCTGGTGCAGGAAGGGAAAGTCAAAGAACAGCGGCTCGATGGCCTCCGTCTCGACGGTTGGGCGCGCGGTGACGGTGATGCCGGCCGGCGCGGTAGGGATGATAACCAGGTTGGTCAGCGTGATGCCGTCCTGGTTGTTGCGGATCTCTCAGCGAATCTGGGTCTCGCCGCCGGCGCCGACGCGCGGCCAGAGCAGTTCCGTGCCGTGCCGCCCGCCCACGTAGACCGTCGCTGCCGTGTCGCCAAAGCCGTAGGATTTGATGAACGGATCCCAGCCCGTGCAACGCGGATCCCAGGGGTCCTCGATGCGCATCAGGTGATAGACCTGGTCGTCAAAGGTCGCCACCAGCACCGGGGCTACCGCTTTGTGAATCCGCGCGTCAGAGGAAAGGCCAAAGACCGCCTGCACGTGGCCGTCGTAGACCTCGTACCGGCTGGGGCCGGCCGCTTTCTGATGGTAGACGAAGCGGGCGCCGTCGTCAATCTTCATCACCCCCTCGCGGTGGAAATTGGGGTATGCGCCCAGCGTGGCGCTGACGACGAGTCCCTCGCGCTGCTGGCTCTCCAGATATTGTTGGAAGTAGAGATAGTCGTAGGCCGGGACAGTGACGACGGTCACGAGGTCGGTGTCGGTCAGATAGCCCTGCAGGTGCAGGCCGGCCCAAGAATTCTCCCAGGTGTCGTACATTGGTTGTAGCTCAAAGCCGCGTCCACGGAACATGCCCTGCGCGATGAGCGTCTCGTCCTTCTCCAGCGGCGGCATGGCGGGGTCAAAGTTGGACCAGGATTTGAGGTAGAGCGTCAGGTCGGCCCCCTCGCGGGCGGGGAACTCGAGCACGCGGGTCTCGCCGCGCCCGTCGCCATCGCGGTCGGCCATCATCTCAAAGGTGGTATTGACGACGGCGTGGAATTCGGGCGGCGGGAAAGGCACCACGTCATAAAAGACGGTACGTAGCTCCATTTGCTGCGTGCGGCTCCACACGTCTTGGTAGGCCACGACGGATTGCTCCGGCGGTTCGGGAATGTGGACGATGCCGTGGGAGAGGTATTCGTGGTAGGGGATGGGGTGGCCGCCCAGGTTGGTGTAGATGGAGCCGCCGGAGCCTGCTAGCACCAGGCTGGGACTGACCGGGTCGCTGGCGAAGGAGACGGTGCGGTTGAATAGATCGTGGCTAAAGAGGCCATAGCGCGTCGCCGGTTCCAAGTAGTCGTAGGCGGGTAGGTCGTCAAAATCCCACACCATGCGCAGCGCGGGAAGCAGGATGTCCCCCTCGGCGGTGACGGTGATGTAGGCGGCGTACTCTGGCGGGATGGTGACCGAGTTGGTCAGGCCGGGCGTGGTGGTAAAGTTGCCGGTGTAGGTATAGACCAGTTGCGGGCCGCTTGCCCAGGTGGGGAGGGTGTAAAAGAGGGAGGTGGTGATGGTCGGGTTGCCGTCAATGTGGGTGGGCAGCGGGTAGATTTCGACGGGCGTATCGTAAAAGAAAACCTCGTTCATTGCCCACAGCGTCTCGGAGAGCGAGTCGGTGTCGCTGATACCCCAGCTATCGGTGATGACGCGCGGCACGATGCGCTGGTCGTCCACGTCCACGATGGGGGAGAGGAGCGCGACGACGTCGGTGATGATGACGTGGTTGGCCCCGGTCTCCTCCTTGTTCTCCAGCGTCAGGGCCAGGTCAAAGTAGTAGCCTTCGGCGGGCAGGGGGTAGATGACGTCCAGTTCGATGTCTCTATCGCCCACCAGCCGGGCCGCCATCAGAGCGTTGATCCATAGCTGGTTGCGCGTGACGTGACGCGGCAGACCGGCCGGGTGGTATTCAGTGGGCCGGAAATCGTCCACATAGTCCGCCTCGGCGCTGCTGACCAGCGCGCTGTGCGCCGTGCCGGAAGGGGCGCTGGTGTAGGCGATGTAGGTAAAGTGGGTGTCGCCGGGCAGTGCCTCGGTCAGTGTAAAGACGATGGTCGTCGTGCCGTCCGGGTTTTCGACGAAACTGGCGGGCGCGGGCGAGACGGAGGATTGGGTGGTGGTAAAGCCCTCGTGCAGCGTCTCGGTGATGACGACGCCGGTCAGCGGGCCATCCCAATAGTTCTTGAAGGTGGTGGTGATGGCGATGGGCACGCCCGGCTCGTAGGAGGGGATGGTATCGCAGCCCACGACGTCGTCGTACTGCTGGCAGAGGTCGCCGTAGATACCGGCCCGCTCTGCGCTGGCCCACAGCAGCGCGTCGAGCACCTGCGGGTGGTAGTCAATATCGTCGGAGGGGTGGCCGTTAAAGAGCACCACCCGCCCGTCGCCAGTCGTGGCGACGCCGATGGCGACCGAGCCGGGCTGGGATGTGTCGGTAAAGGCGGCGACGACGCTCAACTGGCCGGTGGATGTGATGAGCGGCTCGTCGAGGACGTAGGTCTCGTCGGCCAGCCAGGAAAAGGCCAGCGGGTGGTCGGGTAGG
Source organism: Chloroflexota bacterium (assembly GCA_003648125.1). Next base: position 284 of record QMOE01000102.1, on the reverse strand, counting down.
AGTATGCCCAGTTGGCCGGCGTTGTCACCATCGGTAACGCGGGTGCTCAGGTCAACGGTGCCTGCGTCCACCAGGCCGGCTTGCTCGACGATGTAGGCCGCGTTCGATTGGGCGTAGAGAAAGCCGCCGCCCTCGACAAAGTCGCGGATAGCGTCCAGTCCGGCGCTGCCCAGCGCGGAAACCACCTCGTCGGTGTAGCCGAGGCGCATGGCCGGCAGGATGAGAACGTCGTAAGCGGACAGGTCGCTGGCGACTTGGGTCTCGGTGAGGGTGTCGAAATAGGG
>QMOE01000101.1 GCA_003648125.1 Chloroflexota bacterium | reverse complement strand
GCGCCGGAATCGTCAGCGAGGGCAAAGGTGTGGGAATAGGTATTGATGTTAGCGTCGGGGTGAACGTCAGTGCTCCGCCGTTGCAAGCCGTTATCATTGACAAGGCACACGCAAAAAAGAGCAATAATCTTTTCAAGGCAGTGTACCTCCCCGTAGGGCGACCCGAATACTTCCCATTACCTACTCGTCAAACCTCGGCATTTTGCCCCAGACCCCGCAGGTTCGTCTTGACCCAATTCCAATGTCCGATCATTTCGCTCCATCTGGGAAGCAGCACCGTTCGCCAGGGAAGCCCGGATTCGCGCAAGAAGAACGCCAACAATACTACCCCCGCCGCCGTGTATCCCACCGTGGACGCCACCGCCGCGCCCACCACGCCCCACAGGGGGATAAGCACCCAATCGAGGCCAAAGTTGAGCGTCAGTGCCACGCCCGAAGCCAAGATCGAAAGCTGCTGCTTGTTCCGGCTGGTGAAATTGCGGGTGAGCACCTTGTAGATGGCCATAGACATTACACCAGGCAACAAGATTAACAGTGGTGGGATGGTGGCACGATAGACAGGGCCATAGACCAAAGGCACGAAGAGCCAGCTCACGGCCAGCAACCCTGCTACAATCAAGCCCGTGAGCGCCAGCGTATTGCGAGAGACTTTGGCCGTGATCTGGTGAATTGCTTCCACCGGTGCATTGGATAGACGGGGAAAAAGCACCATTCCCACTGAGTTGGGGATGTACCAGGCTACCTCAGCCAGCGAAGTCGCCACGCCGTAAAAAGCCACCTGTTCAGGCGTCAGAAAGAAAGCCAGTAAATAGACATCGAGCCGGTAGTTGAGCCTACCTACCAAGTTCTGTATATAGGATTTGAGCCCGAATCGAAGAGCCTCTCCTGTCAACCGGCGGTTGAAAGTCAGTGTCAATGGCACTTCTCGTCCGGTCAGGACGAGACTAAGGATCGCTGTTAGAACGGTGACGGCAACATATGCGCCTACAGCAGCGCCCAATCCTCCCCCGCTCAGCACTAGCGCGACAATGAACCCAGCCAGCATCAGAATTGGCGTAGCCAGCCGTCGCAAATTGAATAGGTCAAACCGTTGGCGGGCACGTAATACCGAGAGCAGCATCACGTCCACCAGAAAGGTGGGAACGAGCACCATCAGCAGCGGCCAATACTCCGGGGGCATACTTTTGAGCGCCGTACCCAAAAGCGTCTCTTTCATCTCAGTCAATACGACCACCAACAATACGCCCAGGATAACAGCCAGTACAAGAGCGTTACCCAGGACCACCCTTGCATCGCGCTTCTTTCTTCCCACCAGATAAATGTTGGCCTGCGGCAATCCGAGGCTGGCAAAGCTAATCACCATCCACGGCAACGTCATCACCAGCACCATAATCCCACGGTCGGCCGGGGACAATGTCCGGGCCAGTACGATACCGACAAAAAAGTTTCCTGCAATGGCGAATATCTCTGTCGAGAAGGTATAGAACACGTCACGAATAAACACCGTTAACTCCGTCCTTTCAACACCGCCAAGGGACGCAGACGCGCCACCGGGCGCGCAATGTCGCAAGCCCGCAAAACTTGCGCCACCGCATCCACCCCATCGTCAGATAGATGTGGTACCATTTCCGTTAGGCCATTCTTGTAAGTGTACAAGCGAGTCGTAGCGCCGTTGTGCAGCGGGCGGCCCAACCGCAGCGCAGAGCGGCCCGCGCCATGATCGGCCGAGTGGAGCGTGTTCGCCGCTCCCTCGTCTGCCACACACAGGTACGACGACGTGCGGTCGCTGCCGGGCAACAGCACCGGGTGACCGGTCTGCGCAAAGGGAGAGTGAGCCGGTGTTTGGGACGGAGGCTCGACTCGCACAGCATTGTGGCGATGCACCCATAGCTTGCGGTCGCCAATAATCTCGCGGCGGATGCCGTTATGGGGCGCGTCCCACAGCAGATCCGGCGAGTCGCAATCGGCGCCCCAGACGGAGCGCAGGGCGTCGCGCAGCGCCGCCAGTACAGCCAGGCGGTTAGCGTAGGCATAGTTGCCGGCGGCCTGAAGAGCCAGCAAGGTGCGTTGACCCTCTTCAGAGTCCGCCGGGATGGTTACCAGCCGATGCGGGGCGATGTGGTAATTGACGCGATAAAAGACACGACCAGGCGATCCAATGCGCAGTTGAAAGGGCAACTTGATGCGCCACTCGTACAGACGGCCCCGCCAGGTGTTCTTGCGCCGGTGGGCGTAGAGCCTTCCCACAAAAGCGCCCAGGAGGCCGGAATCGGCGTGGTACATGACGACCAGTTGCCCCTCCTCAAGCCCCCACGCCCGGGCCACGATCTCGTCGTGAATCTCGTCCACGACTTGCAACTCCAGAAAGTGATTCCCCCTGCCCACCTGCGCAAACTTCCAGCCGCCGATCCCCAGCAATGCGCGGGGAACGGCCCGCAGGACAGCCTGAGCGTCCACGTCGGGCGGTAGGGCGTTGCCCTGCTGATCCATATAGTCAGGCGTGGATGGGACCAGGTCATAACGTTCTATAGCGGCCTTTGCGCCACGCAGCATCATATCGGCAGTCTCGTCGGGCGACAACACCGGCGCATGAGGATTGAGCGACAAACGGCGCGCCAATTCACCAAATAACGCGTCCAGCGTAGCGTCGTTGGCATCATTGGCATCGTCGGCATAGAGAGACGTGCGCGCCAGAGCCATGCCACAGTTAGGCGACGGGCTGGTCAGGCCCAGTATCAACGTGTCGCGCGTGGCTGTGGCCGTGCTTGAAGGCGTCTCCAACGCCGGCTTGATGTGCAAGTCAGGCAACGCCACCGGCGGACATGCCAGCAGGCCAGAGCGGTTCAGTCGTTCCAGCATTTGCAGCGACTGAGGGTCCGGCGGCAGATCCGAGTGCGCCACAACGGCAACTACTTCTCGGTCAGCCATTGAGCATCGCCTGGGTAATGGTTTGCATCGCTCGTTGAATATTTTCATTTCTGGCAACGGTGACGTCGTAACACTGGACAGAGCGCGCCAGCGCCGACAAGTTCTTGATCCGTCGCTCGTGGTCACCGATGGACGGCCAGACCTGGTGCATCGGCGGCGCTCTCCTGGTAAGCCATCCATTCCTTGGCCAGGCAATCGTTAGCCATCAAGCGGTGCGCCGCACCGAGTTGGTCAACGGGCCGAATATCCGTCTCGCGCCCCACGTGCAGAAAGCCCAACGCCCGCGGCGTCGCGGACGACTGCCGCGCCTCCGGTGCAATTTCGTAATCCTGCCGCCGGTGTGAGAAGCGCCGCCCCGTCGGACGCACGCGGCCTGCCAGGTCGCCCACCAGGGCGCGGGTCTGGGCGTCCACGTGGATTGGCTCAGGGCAGGCGAAAACCTGAGCGCCATCGGTGAACAGCAGATTATCGGACACGATCTGCCACTCTGGCGCGTTCAGGGCCGCCAGCGCAGAGGACGATTTGCCGCAGCCGGGCAGCCCGCTAAAGACCAGGCCGCCTTTGTTCGTAGCGATTGCCGATGCGTGCATGAGCGTCCAACCTGACTCGCGCTCCAGCCGCCACGCGCAGGGGAAATAGACCAGGTAATAGATGAGCAAGACAAAAATCCGCTCCCGCACCGAATCCATCAAGCGTGCGGTCCACCTGGCCCGCCGCGACGGCCAAGAGTAGGCAGCATGTACCACGAGCGTCCCTCCTTCCCATCCAATATCTATCTGCAATCCCGGCGCTTGCCAGATTTCGGTGTGCCGCAGGTAATGCGTCCCTGCCCAGAGACGACGGCCCAATTGCTCCAGCCCCGCCTGCCCCTCAGCAGGAAGCGCAGCGTCCCAGGTCAACGTGGCCTCAATGTTCGGCTCGTCGCTGGACAAGTCGAGCAGCGGCCCAAGATAGGAGCGAGCGAAAGCGAGAAAATCGCTCCGCCCGGTGGTCAACGCCAACCGCGCTTGATGAAGCGAGATCGCTAACCTGTTTGACATATCGGCTCCCCTTGCGAAACGCAGAGCGGCGGCGACCAGGCTCCCTCGACGAATCCCACGGCCCACGCATAAAGCCCCACCAGGAAAGGTGCCAGAGCCAGCCCGTGTTCGCGGAGCACCTCCGGCTGTTGGCTCATGAACACCCCAATAGTGCGCAGCCACTTGACCGGGGGCAACAGCGGGGCCGCCAGCAGGGCCAGCGCCGGGGAGCGGGCCAGGAAGACGCCCTCCTCGCCTGTCAACTTGAGCACCCGTGCAGTGATGCGCCCGATGCGGCGCAGATGCCGATTGTAGGCCCGCCAGGTGGAACGATGCACGTGGCGCACGCGGATGTTCGGATCGAACCAGATGGGCGCTCCATGCTGCGCAAGCCGCCAATGGAAGAGCAAATCCTCTTGGGGATAGAACTCGGTCGGGAAGCCCCCAAAGCGGGTGAAAATCGAGCGGTGGTAGGAGATGTTGCAAGTGGGCACGTGATCCACCAAACGGGCGCGCCCCGTCGGCAACCACTCGCGGAACTCGCCCAGGTAGCCCGCCCAGGCAATTAGGCTCTCCGGATTGCCGTTCTCTATCGTGCCGCCCACCACCTGGTGGCCCGCCCGCTGCGCCGCCGCCATACACTCCAGCCAATCAGGGGGCGCAATGCAATCGGCGTCAATGCAGGCGATGATCTCGCCACCAGCCTGGACTAGCCCCAGGTTGCGCGCCGTGCCGGGGTCGGTCTGCCTGTCCAGGTGAATCAGGCGCACCATGTGGAACTCCTCGGCGATGATGCGCGGCGTCTCATCGGAGGAGCTATCCACCACAATGACCTCATAAGGCTCCTTGAAATTCTGCGCCAACAAGGACGAGAGCGTGCCCCGGATAGTGCTGGCGGCATTGTAAGCCGGGATCAGCACCGTGACTCTGACCGGCGGCTGCTCATCGGCTCGCGATTCTTCTCTCGCGGGCAGCGTAGGGAAAACGTCCTGAGCCACCCGTTCAATCTCACTGTGACACTGCGGGCATACCAGGCGCGGAGTGAGAAACTGCTTGCCGCAGTTTGCGCACTGAACACCGGTCAGCGCATATCGTTCTCGGTTGAAACGCCAAAATCGCGGAGATGACGTCGGTTGCATTTTTTCCTTTCCTGAAACCAATCCACGGTGCAGCGCAAACCCTCATCGTAGTCCACTTGAGGATGGTATCCCAACTCCCGGCTCGCTCGCACGTGGCTAAAGCCCCGGTCCACAGTCAGCGTGGCGACTTTATCGCGGGTGATGAAAGGCTCCTTCCCATTCGGAATGATGCCAACTCGATATCCAACCTCGTAGAGCGTCTCCATACCCCACCCTGCCAGGCGAGCAAAGGAGGCCGGAACGCGGATACGCGGCGCACGTACTCGCAAAAATTTGCAGATTTTGCCAATCAGTGCCTGCACATAGATCGGCGCCGTCCCAGAGAGAATGTAGGCCCTTCCCCCCGCGCCCCGTTCTAGAGCCTGGTACATTCCAGATACAAGGTCATCAATGTAAACCAGGTCCACGTGATTGATCCCGTTTCCCACCCAAACGAGTTGCCCTTGCCCCAGGAGCGCAATAAGGCGCGTCACAAACCCTTGCCCATCCTGCGGGCCATAGGTGATGACAGGCCGCACTACCACTGCCTGCGCGTCGAGCGCCATCCGCTCCGCCTGCGCCTTGGTGCGGTGGTAAAAGACCTGGCTGGTTGGTTCGCTGAAAGGCAGCATCTCGTCGGCCTCCAGGTTGCCAGGATAGCGCGCCACGCCCACCGAACTGCAATAGATAAAGCGTTGCACACTCGCCTCGGCGGCTGCCTCCAGCAAATGGCGCGTACCTTCGACGTTGATCTTTTGGTACACTGACTCAGGCGCGCCCCTCACATCGCGCGCGGCGGCCAGGTGAAAGATGGCATCTATCCCTTGCACGGCTGTTCGCACCGCTTGAGCGTCGGTGATGTCTCCCCGCGCCAGTTCCACACCAGCCCCCCTCCTCAATCCCCATTCATCCTGGGGGGGAGAGCGGTGTATCAGTGCTCGCACCTGGTGTCCCCGAGTTGTCAGGTAGTTGACCAGATGCCCGCCGATGAAACCAGTTGCCCCGGTGACCAATATCTTCACTGCCGCACCAGATCCCACGCCACGCCAGCGAGGGAAGGCGGGTGCAACAGCAGGTTGGTATAAGAGGCGTTGGCCAGCGGGCAGTCGCACCGACCCGCGCGCACGCTCTCCCGCAACACCTGAGCTTGCTCCCCCCACCAAATACGCCGGAAGTCGTAGCCAGCCTCGCGGAGATTGCCCACCGACTCAGCCCGCACACAGCAGAACCAGACGTCCCCCTCCGGCGAAATCTGAGCCGAGGCCCACCCGGCGTAGCAGGGAATCACCTGCCGCCGCTCCCGCAGCCACTGCTGCACCAACCGGTAGTAACGGCGGCGAAAGGCCCATGCCACGCCGCCTAGGCCGGAAGGGGGATGACGGGATTGCAGCTCCATCACCTGCTCGATGGTATCTTTATACGCTTCAAAGCTTGGAGTGATGTCAGCCCCTACCGTTCCCAATTCCACCCGCTCCTCGGCGATCTCGGTGATATAGGAATCAGGGGCCAGTTCAGCCTGGACGCGGGTGTACAAAGCAGGGACCACCTCCACGTTGAAGCGGGAGACGACAGTATGCACCCCCAGGGTCAGGTTGGGGGCCTCCAGTCCACGCAGCAACCGGAATGTTTCCAGCGCCTGCTCAAAGTTGCCCGGAACGCCCCGGATGCGGTCATGCTCCTCTCCCCAGCCATCAAGCGTCAGATTGACCACAACGCCGGCGTGGGGACAAGCCGCCGCCACCTCGCCGACAGCGTGGGAGATCCGCTCCGGCAGCAGTCCATTGGTCGGGATGTTAATGATAGACGGGCGACAGTGCTCGTAAGCCAGGCGGATGATCTCGACGGCGTCCTTCCGCAAGAGAGGCTCACCTCCGCTGACGGTGATCCAGTAAGGAGCGCTCCCCAGCGAACGCAGCACTCGCTCCCATTCGCCCACCATCAACTCCTCCGCCTCCTTCCGCCAGACGTTGCAGGTGGCGCAGCGAGAGTTGCAGCGATAGGTCAGGCTGAGCGTCAGGCTCATCGGCAAAAGCCGCGGCCAACCCCAGCGGCGAGAGGTCACATAGGCCGGGAGACGCCAAACCAAGTCAAGCATCCTGACCCTCCCCCGGCCCCTCCCGCACGTGAGAGAGGATCTCCGCCAGCCCCGCAACGTGATGAGCAAACGGTATCTGAAGCAAAGACGGCCAAGCCCGCTCTATCCAGCCAAGACGACGCATCCGTTGGTGAACATCGGCGTAGGCAGCCTGGTC
>QMOE01000100.1 GCA_003648125.1 Chloroflexota bacterium | reverse complement strand
TGAGCGGTACATCGGGGTGAACCTGTCACCAGTGCGTTACGATCTCTTCGCCCAGGCGCTGGGCTGCTACGGTGAGCGAGTCACCGAGCCTGACCAGATCAGACCCGCCTTGCAGCGCGCGGTAGATTCCGGATTGCCCGCCGTGCTCGACGTGATCATAGACCCCGAGATCAACCTGGTTCCACCCGACCTGGAGATTCTGGACGGGTTGTGGATGGAGGGCTGCGAGATTCAGCCCCGGTGCTAAAGAGCTCCGCTAGAAACCCGTGTCCAGAATCCAAGTTCAAGCATACGGAGGAAAAGCCTATGAAAGCTGCCATTTTCCAGGGAATCGGTCAAATCGAGATCGCCAAGTTGCCCGTGCCCGAGCCTGGCCCCGGCGAAGTGGTGATCAAAGTGCATTACTGCGGTATCTGCGGCTCGGACATTGACGCCTACGAGACGGGCACTTACGAGCCGGGGCTGATCATCGGCCACGAGTTCGCGGGCGAGATTGTCAGCACCGGCGAGAGGGTGTACGGCCTGGACGTGGGTGACCTGGTCGCGGTGAACAGTATCGTCCCCTGCGGGATGTGTTATTTCTGCCGACACGGGATGGGCGGGCAGTGCGAGGACGTGGTCCAGCCGGGGGTTAGCCACAATGGGGGCATGGCCGAGTACGCGAAGGTGCCGGCCCCGGCCGCGTGCCATCTGCCAGCGGGAGTGACTACTCGCCAGGCGGCTCTCACCGAACCATTGGGCAATGCCCTGCACGCGGTACGCCTGTCCGCGCTCAAACCCGGCGACCGGGTACTGGTCATGGGGGCAGGGCCTATCGGCCTGCTGACGCTGCAATGTGCCCGCCTGGCCGGGGCACGGGAGGTCTACGTCACCGAGCTAAACCCCGCGCGGGCGGAGCTGGCCGCGCGGTTAGGCGCGACGACGGTGTTCAACCCTGAAAAGGATAACTTGTTCGTCGCTTTGGATGAGCCTACCGAAGGGCTGGGGGCAGACGTGATCTTCGTCTGTGCCGGCGTGCCCGCCGCCATCGAGGACGCGATCACCCTGGTGCGCAAGGGCGGCCAGATCGTGGTCGTGGGCATCGCTGAGGAGCCGGTGACTGCTGACTTCATGACCGTGGTGCTGAGCGAGGTGGGCATCAAAGGCTCCTACGGTGGGTACGAGGAAATACCGCTGGCACTGGACTTCATCGCCCAGAGCCGGGTGGACGTGGAATCGTTGATCTCTCACGAAATCGCCCTGGAAGACGTGGTCGAACAGGGCTTCGAGGTGCTGACGCATCCACCACACGAGGCGGTGAAAGTGCTGGTCAAACTGTAAGCAGTGATCAGGATATCGGATACAACACAAACGAACGAAAGGGAGGAAAAATCATGAAACTCGGAAGCTCAGAGTACCTGGAAGAGGTCAAGCGGCTCAGCAATGCTGACGCGACCTACTGCGAGATGATCAAGGACGATTACGAATCGTACACCCTGGTCATTCGAGCCGAGCCCAAAAAGGGAGTGAACGAAACCCTGACTATTGGCTTCCAGGTGGACCACGGTCAGATTTCGGATATATGGGTTGGCGAGCGGCCAACGACGTTTACCCTGGTCGGCCCTTATGGGGTGTGGGTGGACATCCTGCGCGGCAAGCTAGGTCCCAATAAAGCGTTCACCATGCGCAAGCTCAAGATCAAGGGCAATTTCCTGCAATTGCTGAAAGGTGCCGATTCCACCATTCGCTGGGTGGAGATTCTGCGCACTATCCCCACGGAGTTCGAGGGGGAGTATGCCCAGTACAATTTTGGCGGGGAGTGAGGCGTAACATGGATCTGAGCAACAAAATCGCCATCATCACCGGCGCGGGGTCAGGAATCGGGCGGGGGATCGCGCGGATGTTCGCCCACCTGGGAGCAAGCGTCGTCGTAGCCGACGTTGAGCTGGCGGCTGCCGAGGAGGTAGTCGCCGAATTAGAGGAACAGGGCTATCCCGCCCTGGCCGTGGAGGTGGACGTCCAGGACGCGGAACAGGTGGAGGCCATGCTCCAGGCCACGCTGGAACGCTTCGGCGGGGTGAACGTGCTGGTCAACTCGGCCGGGGTGGGCACGGAATCACCCATCATCGAGATGCTAGAGGAGGAGTGGGACTGGGTGCTGGGGGTCAATCTCAAGGGCATCTTCCTCACCACCCGCGCTGTGGCCCGCTGGTGGATCGAGAACGGGCGGCGGGGGAAGATCATCAATCTGTCGTCCATCAACGAGAGCGTGCCCCTGGCCGGCGAGGCACACTACTCCGCTTCCAAAGGTGGGGTGATGATGTTCACCCGCGCCGCCGCGCTGGAGCTGGCTCCCTACGGCATCCACGTCAACGCCCTGGCTCCGGGCATGATTGAGACGGCGCTGACCGAGGAGGTGACTATGATCCCCGAACTGCGCGCCGCTCATCTCAAGCAGGTGCCTTTCGGACGCTTCGGCCAGCCGGAGGACGTGGCCAAAGCCGCCGCTTTCCTGGCCTCGGAGTGGTCGGACTGGATCACAGGACACTCGCTGGCCGTGGATGGCGGGATGCACCTCATCGGCGAGGAAAGTTATCTGTGGGCCATTGAGCGGGCGATGGGCCACGAGGATACTATCCCCAAAGTGCCGATGTGCTGGCCGCCGGGAGCGATGCCGGAGGGCTGAGCGGTCTCGTCTGGCGATGGGGGCGGGCTGGGATCAGTTTTGCATCGCCAATTGAAAGGAGACGGTAATGAAAACCTTATACGGACTTACCAATGTACTGCTTATCGCGCTACTGGTGGCGCTCGCGCAGTGCTCGTGCTGTGGAACCGGTCCGGCAACGCCCACATCGCCAACGACGAAGACCACAACCCGCTCATTCAGTGGAGGGGATGTCACTCTCAAGGGAGATGAGAAGCAGCTTAACAAAATCGCCGACGTGGAATTGGTTTCGGAGGGCGATTCGCGCTATCCCAAACCTCAGGACATCTCCGGGGATGTCACCCAGATTCTCCGCGTCTTCGAGATCAAGCTCAAGTCAGGGGTGAAGTCAGTAGCGCCGCCCACAATTACGATCAAGGACATCCACGTTGGACAGAAGGGCGTGCAGCTCAAGAATCAGGGACTGGCGAATCGCGCCCTGCCCATCCATCGTTTCGATCCGTCCACCAACAACTGGCCTGTTGCCGGGGAAGCCAAACTGAAATCTGATCCCGAGTGGGCTGACGGCGAAATCTGGAGTGCCAGCTTGCTGGCCCTCGTCTCCACGGCACAAGTGGCAGCGCCGACGCAGCCCCCTCTACAGGATTTGGAAGCGAGAATCTACGAAAGCACGAAACAGATCATCGCCAATGAGAACCCCCGAACGGTTTTCCTCATCCTGGGGTCTGAGGCGGCGCCCTATGGCGAGGTTGCCGAGTTGACCAGGGTCAGTTTCGAGGAGCAGGGGGTGGAGGCCGCCCAGGAGTTCATTCCCGATGTGTCTATAGTGCGGGAACGGTTGGCGGTGGCCGGGGACGCTGGCGATCTGCCGGATTGCATCGTCTTGATCGGGGTGAGCGGCGACGTGGACTCTCTCCAGGACATCATAGTTGAATTTGAGCGCAGCCTGTACGTTTATAACGAAGAGTCGGGCTATCTGGAAAAGCAAGCGCCCTGATTATGATGGCTGGCGTGAAAATCTCCCCACGAACGTACATTCTTGCTCTCTCGCTCCTGGCTCTCCTCCTATGGCCGTGCAGCACGACGGCACAGGGTCCGCAGCCGTTCCATGCAGTGCAGGGGCTGGCCCTGACCGACGTGCGGGCCATCGGCGAGAACGCAGACTACCTGTGGTTCGGCACTAGAGACGGGCTATACTGCTACGACGGCCATCACGCCAGCAAAAGCCCCTCAATCGGCGGAGTGCGCTCGATCCTGCGCGACCACAACGGCACGCTGTGGGTCGGGTCAACGGAGGGAGTCTACCGCCTCGATGCGGGACAGACAACCCCGACGCAGGCCTTTACCGGTGTGCCCGAGCTGGTAGGTGTCTCCGCTATGCTCCAGACCTCCGATGGCGCGTTGTGGTTTGGTACAGCGCGTGGGATGCGGCGCTGCGATCCGGCGGGCGAATCCTGTGAAGAGGAGATCGAAGTTGACCCCCGGTTGCGGGTGGACCCCCGCGTGACCAGCCTGGCCGAGGATGACGGGGGGCACATCTGGCTGGGCACCTGGGGGGCCGGGGTGTATCGCTACGATAACTCGTCGGGCGTTGTCCCAGTTGATGGTCTGGATGCCGCCAGCACGCGGATGGTGCACGCTGCTTTGCGCGATCACACGGGAGCGCTGTGGTTCGGCACGGAGAATGGCGTTTTCCGCCGCCAGCCAGATGGTCATCTGGAAAAAGTGGTATCCGATGTGCCGGTGCTGACCATCGCCGAGGACACCCAACACGCCGTATGGCTGGGCACTAACGACGGCGTGATTCGATTCTCCAACGGGGAGACACAGAGCTTCGGTGCGGTAGATGGGCTGATTGGTCACGTAGTGCAAGCCATCTGGCAGGATGCGAAAGAGGGCAGCGTGTGGCTCGGCACCGAGAGCGGAGTGTCCCGTTTCGACGGGCACTTTTGGCACACCTTCACCCGCGATGACGGCCTGCCCCATGTCACGGTGCGGGCACTCGCCGTCGCCGGGGAGGACGCGCTATGGGTGGGCACTGCTGATGGTATCTGCCTGTTGCGGGAGAGCACGTGTGACCCTGACGATGCACTGGCCGGGCTGTACGTGCGGGACCTATGGTCAGACCCCGACAGTGATGAACTGTGGATCGCCGCCGGTAGTGGGCTTCTGCGTTACGACGGCACGGCGCTGCACCACGAACTCAAAGAAGACGTGCAGGCCCTGGGGCAGGATTCAGCCGGAGGAATGTGGCTCAGCACGTTCCACGAAGTATATCGCTACACAGATATACTTACGCCGGCGGAGTTCCAGGACACGGGCATACAGCCCGACGAGAGGCGGGTTTACGCCATCTTCGCCGATCTCAGGGGAAACCTGTGGTTCGGCACGGAAGGTGGCCTGGTGCGCTGCTCGGACGAAGCACAGCCACACTGCGACCGCCGCTATCTGGAGGATCGGGCAGTTTACGCCATCGTTGGCGACGCGGATGGCAACCTGTGGCTGGGCACCGATGCCGGAGTGTACCCCTACGTGCGCGGCGAGGATGCTGTGTGGGACGTTCCCGCGTTCCGTGCAGCCGATGGCCTGGCCAGCGATGTTGTCTTTGCCATCCTTCGCGACGCGAGTGGTGACTTCTGGTTCGGCACCGAGGCCGGTCTGACTCATTACCGGCCCAGCGAGCGCGCCCCCCGGCTGGAATTCGGTGTGGAAGGCGAGCGGCGCATCACTCGCTCTTATCATAAAGCCGACCTACCCGTAAAGCTCGCCGCTGCCGACTTCCGAGTCAACTCCGAACGCCTGCGCTACACATACTCTTTGCAAACCGGGCAGACCTTAACCCACGGGTTCGCCATCAGCAATTCGTTGGCGCTCCCCTTGCACTATCGCGACGTGATCGGCGAGCGCGTGTATCACCTGCGGGTGCAGGCCCTCGATCCGGACCTGAACGCCTCTGAAGAAGCAGCGCTCGAAATAGTGGTCAAACCGCGCCCCTTCTGGAAAGTGCCCTACATCATCGTACCCGGCGGCTTGATCTTAGCGGCGGTGCTCGGCGTGGCGCTGTACGTGTTCGTCACCAGCATCGCCGTGGAGCAGCGTTATCGGGATGTGGAACTTACTCTCTCCCAGGACGAAGCCGGGTTGCACGTCCGTGCCCGCGCGGAGGGCCACGAGATTGCATCTGCCGACGTGAGCGCGACAGAGGTGGAAGCCCTGGTAGAGCGAGTTGTGCGTTCTGTTCTGGCCGATTTAGAAGAGGGCCGCGCTAGTGAGGATGCGCTGCGCTACCTGGGCCGCCGCATGTTCGAGACCCTATTCCACGGCGAACTGGCCGCTCTGGTGGATAGACACGCCCTCCGCTTGCGCCTGCGTTTCGAGGAGAGCGCCCGCGATCTGGCAGCCCTGCCCTGGGAATATGCCTATGGCGGCCGGCCGCCGCGCTTTCTGGGCGCTTCACCACAGACGGCCCTGGTGCGCGATTTGCCTGTGGCCGCGGATGCCCCTCCCCTCGAACCGCGCCGTGTCCCCCGACCGCTGCGCATCCTGGTAGTGGCTTCCAGCCCACGGGACCTGGCACCGCTGAGGCTTTCCGCAGAGCGAAGACGGCTGGAGGAGGTGTGGAAATCTCTCGTCGAGCGCGGCGAGATGGAATGGGAGTTCCTTGAGCGGGACGATAAATCCACGATGGACGCGCTGGATTCCCGGCTGGGCGCAGACGAAGGATGGGACATCGTGCACTTCATCGCCCACGGGAAGGTGGGGGATGCCCAGTCTTACCTGTGTCTGGAGGATGAAGGCGGTTGGCATGAAGACGTGGACGAGGAACGGCTGAGCGCTTTGTTCGCCGGACGGCTGGGGCCTGGTCGCGTGCGCGTGCCAGCGTTAGTTGTGCTGAACGCCTGTCAGACCGCCACCATCGAGAGTGCCCAGGCGACGCTGGGCCTGGCGCCGGTATTGGTGCGCAGGGGACAACTGCTCGCCGCAGTGGGGATGCAGTTTCCTATCAACGACGACGCGGCGAGGCTGTTCGCCGCCAAATTCTACGAGGCCCTGTTCCGCGCCGGACAGGTGGATTACGCCATCGCCAAAGCGCGAAATGCGATTCTCAACGCCGAACGAGGTGTCGAGAGTCGTGACTGGGGCAGCCCTGTACTCTACATGCAGACCAGAGAAGGCAGGCTGTTCCGCTTCGTGGGAGCTGAATGGTTACACGTGTGGCGCACGGCGCGCAGCCGCGTGCGGGAATTTGTGCGCCGCCAGATGAAATTGGGAGGGGAGATACATGGGTGAGACTACACGCCCGGCGGGAGTTACTGTCGTTGCCATTTTGATGGTCGTCACCGCTGTGCTGACGATGGCTTTCTGGGTGGTCTTTTTCGCCGACTACGAGGGGCAGAGCCAGTCGTTCCTGGCCCGGGAATGTGAAGGTTGGTTCTTGTGGGAGCGATCCTTCCCGGCGGCGGATGCGTGGATGGCCGTCGTTTGCCTGGCGGGGGCGGTGGGCCTGTGGAAAATGCGACCCTGGGGGTTGCTTTTCAGCCTGGTGGCCGGGGGCGCGCTCATCTTCCTGGGTCTGATGGATGCCCTCTTCTTTCTTCAGAATGGCCTCTATTGGCCGGTGAACTTCGACGTGGCGACTGAGCTAGTGATCCACGCCTGGGTACTGGCCTTTGGCGCCTTCGTCATCGCCTACGTGTGGGGTAAGCGGAGTCTGCTCCTGCGGATCTCGAGATGAGCGCCG
>QMOE01000099.1 GCA_003648125.1 Chloroflexota bacterium | reverse complement strand
GGAGAGTTGCTGCGATGTATCCCCAATCCGCTCCAGCAGGTGACGCAGGTTTTCGATCATGTGGTTAAAGGCGCGGGCCAGCACGCCCACCTCATCCTCCGTGGTGACGGGGACGGTCTGGCTCAAGTCGCCCGCCGCCGCCCGCTTCGCCACGCGGCTCATCGCCGTCAGCGGGGCGCTGATGCGCTTGACGTTCACGTAGGCCAGAGCCAGCACGACCACCAGAACAAGTCCCCCTGCCAGCAATGATTCATTCCGGCCACGCTGGATATCGCCCACGACGTCGTTGCGCAGCGCGCTGATTTCGACGACGCCGATCAGTTCGCCGGAATAATCATACAGCGGCCCGTCCAACACGCCATAGTGGTTGCCCGCGTGCGAGATTCTGCTGGTGACGGTCTCGTCGCTCTCGCGCACCTGCTCGTATACCTCTGGGGGTACGGGCAACCGTTCGTCCAGAGTCGAGGCGTAGAGCCGCAGGTCGTCGTTCTCAATCAAATAGACGCTCACGTCCAGTTCATAGTGCTCTGTGTAGTGGCGCAAAAACCGCTCCCCAAAATCCAGGCCCAGTTCCACCGTTCCAATGTGCTCTCCTTCGTAACTGACCGGCGCGATGCCCCGGATGCCCAACCCGCCTTCGCCCCTCTCCAAACCAACGACGGCAGTCTGTTGAGCATTCGCCAGCAGGACGGCAGGACGGGAATCCGAAAGGTCGTCGCCGTACTGCTCCAACAGGTGCAGCCGCAGGAAGGAAGTGGCCGGAGGCAGATGGAAATGAAACACGGGGATGTCAAATTCTTCGTTCAGCACCCGATAAACTGGCAAAGTCAACCGCGTCAACTCCTCCCGATCCCGCGCGGCGAACGTTCTCTGGACGTCGGGCGTGTGGGCAAAATTGATCGCCAACGCCAAAGCGGTCTCCCCGTGCTCCTCTATCGTCGTCAAAAAGCTGACGTAATGATCCCCAAAGCGCCGGTCTTCCTCCTGCTCGGCGATGCGGGTTTGTTTGACGACGGATAGGCTCACCAGCGCCCCCACGACCAAAAGGAGGCCGATCAGAATGAGCGAGAGCATACGCTGCGCGATCTTCATTTTGCCAAACAGCCCGTTCCGCTCCCCAACGAGCGATGAATTTTGTTCACTCATTTTTCAATCCTCCATTTTTCGATAGATACGCAATCGTCCGTCCACCGCCTCCAGGCGGCTAGAGAGCGCCAGCGGGAGCATCTCTGCCATACCCAGCGTCAGATAACCGCCCGGTTCCAAATAGTCGAGCAGGTGGCACACAATTCCCTCCTGATACTCGCGGGCAAAGTAGATCAGCACGTTGCGGCACAAAATCAGATCGTAGCGCGGCAAGGGCGGCGCGGCGATCAGATCGTGCTGCCGGAAAGTGACCAGTTGCCGGATAGCCGGCTGCAATGTGTACGTGTCTCCATCCCGACCAAAGTACCGCTCCACGAAATCGGCCCGCAAATCCTGAAAACTGAGCGCCTTGTACACTCCCCGGCGGGCGCGGGCCAACACATTCGCGTCAATGTCGGTGGCCTGAATCTGCACGTCCCACCTGGATAGGGCCGACCCCAGCAAGTCGGTCAGGATCATGGCCACAGAGTAAGGCTCCTCGCCGCCAGCGCACCCCGCGCTCCACACGGTCAAACGCCGGGACTGGGCCCGTTTGGCGACGATGGTTCCCAAAACAGCATAACGCAGCGCGTCAAAGACGGCCGCGTCGCGGAAAAAATAAGACAAGTTGATGGTGAAAGCAACCAGTAAGGCATCGAACTCGGCCGGGTCGGAGCGCAGCACGCCCAGATAGGCCTGGTACGTGTCAACGCCCCGCGCCCGCATACGCACCGTCAACCGGCGGCGCAGGAAACTCTCCTTGTATTGGCTGCAATCCAGCCTTCGTTCGCGGCGGATGTGAGCCAGCAAGGCATAGAACGCCCGCTCCTCGCCCACCGGGGACTTTTCAGGCCTGGACATCATCACGCTTCACATTTGGGACCTTGGAGTTTGCGCGGGCGACGCATTGGAATTCCGAGCTTGTTCGACCTGTGCAATTGGAAGAGAATCCTGCCCGCCTCGCCGGGCGCTGAACCGCCCGGCTCAAAGCTCAAGCGGGGGCTGCGGAAAGCCCGCGAAGCGGGGTTTGGCTATCAGCACGGCGGTTTAGCGCCGTGCGGTACGCGGCGCAAATCTTTAGGGTGTGTTTCAAATGAGTTGGGTAGGCGCGCTTTCCATAGCGCGCGGTATGGAAACCGCGCCTACTTCTAACGAAATGAAACGCACCCAAATCTTTATTGCACAGGTCGAACTTGTTCGGGTTCTTTGCCGCCTTACCCCCAACAAGTTGGGGGGTCCGGCGCCCTGACCACACGAAACCCCAAAGAACCCCATTCGCTATCGCTCCGTCCGCATCCGCTCCCAGTAGGAGGCGATGGCCCGTTCGATCTCAGCGTGGGCCTTCTCAATACCCTCCCAGCCCGTGTTCTCGGTCTTGGCGCTCTCCAGGTCCTTGTAGACACTGAAAAAATGGGTGACCTCTTCCAAAAAGTGCGGCGGGACGTCGTCCAGCGCGTGATAGTTGTCAAAGAGTGGATCAGTGTGAGGCACAGCCAGGATTTTGTCATCCAACTTGCCCTTGTCTATCAAGTGAAAGATGCCCAGCGGTCGCGCTTCGATGACACAACCAGAGAATGTAGGCTCATTGGTCATCACCAGCACGTCCAGCGGATCACCGTCGTCGTGGAGAGTGCGGGGGACGAAACCATAGTCGCCGGGATAGTGCAACGATGAGTATAGCACCCGGTCCAGTTTGATGAACCCTCCATCCTCGTCGTACTCGTACTTGTTGCGCGATTTCTTGGGAATCTCCACCACCACATAGATCACCTGGGGCACATCCGGTCCGGGCGGCAATTCGCGCCACAGATTCATTGTTGCCATCATCATCTCCTTATAATTATTGTAGAGCAGGTTGGAGGCGACCGCTCAAAACGAGAATCGCTGCGGTGACAACAATTCCCGTTTTGTAGCCGCGATTTCCAATCGCGCACATTGTACCGCGTAAAACGTCCTCCGCGATTAGGAAATCGCGCTTACTTTGATGATTGCTTTCACGTACCCACTGCCTACCCTAGATGCTGCCGAACGGCTATAATTAACTGCTTAACCTGAAAGGGCTTGGGTACGTATCCATCCGCGCCCGCCGCCTCCATCTCTGCAATATCTATGTCTCGCGAGGAGGCGCTGGCGACGAGTACCGGCAAAGAACGAGTGACCGGGTCAGCTCGCAGAGCGCGGAGAGCTTCCAGACCATCCAGGCGGGGCATGTTCCGGTCCATAATCACTAGATCGGGTTTCTCGACCTTGACCTTGTCCAGACATTCCTGTCCATCAACAGCACACACCACCTCGTACCCGGCCGCTTGTAAAATCTGCCGAGATAAGCGACGCATAAAGGCTGCGTCGTCAACAATGAGAATTTTAGCCACAGTTCACCTCTTTGCGCTTTATGTTTCGCGACTGGTAAGGGCAAAGACAACCTCTTCGACGCTTCTGTCAAGCTCGTCTGATGGTTACTGAACACCCATCACCGCTCCTTGACCAAAACAAGTTCCGTCCCCTCGACATAGCCGGTCTCGTACTGCACCTTGTCCATAACGGTGTGCATGAGAAACACACCGTATCCTCCCTCGGCCGGGATGTCTAGATCTGGCGGCTGGTAAGCGTCCGGGTCGAACTTGATGCCATAATCCCGCAGGCGCAAGGTGAGTGCTGCATCGTCCACGGTCAGCGTCGCTTCAATTCGTCCATCGGTGCGTCCTTCGTAGGCATGGCATACGATGTTGGTGACGGCCTCGCTAACAGCCAGCGCGATTCTGGCGACGGTATCCTCGTCAAAGCCACCCGTGCGCGCCCGTTCGCAAACCCACTCACGTATCTGACCGGATAATTCCAGCCCGCCCGTTAACGCCAGCCGGTACGTCGCCATGCTCGTCACCGCAGGGCGTCAACAGCCTCAGCGCGTGTATCGTACATCTCAAAAAGCTGTTGGGTGCGAGTAAGTTCCAGCACCGTGCGCACAGCCGACACGACGTTAACCAGGGCAATCCGGCCGCCCATCCCATTCAGGCGGCGATAGGCGCCGATAAGCACACCCAGCCCAGAACTATCCATAAAGGCCACGTCCGCCATATCTACGACGACAGCCTGATTGCTCCCCTTGTCCAGGATAGATTGTAGGGCGGTCTTGAAAGTGGGCGCACTTTCCACGTCAAGCACGCCGTGCAGTTCGAGAATGGCGATATGCTCATCATACTGAATCTGATAGTCCATGATCATTTCCTTTCAAATTCTTCACTGTAAGCGTTCAGAGCCCAAGTAATCCGTCAAGCAATTGTTTCAGTTTCACCCCAGTATCTCCTGCACGCGGCTGACGACGGCCGAAGGGCTAAAAGGTTTAGTGATGTACTCATCCACGCCCAGCGCCCGGCCGCGCTCTTCATCCATCGCCTCCCCCTTGGCGGTGAGCATGATGATGCGGGTATCGGCCAGGGCCGGGTCTGCTCGCAAGTGGCGGCAGGTCTCAAAGCCATCCATCACTGGCATCATCAGATCGAGAAAGACCAGGCCCGGCCGCAAAGCGCGGACATGCTCCAGTCCCTCGGCCCCATTCACGGCTGTGCTCACCTGGTAACCTGCCCGTCGCAAGGCCAGCGAGAGGGAGCGGCGGATAAAGGGCTGATCGTCCACGACCAGGATGTGGCGGGGGTCGGTCGTCACCCCCGTAGGAGGGGATGAAATGACGGGTTGAACCAGGGCCGCGCTCTTCCGAGGAGCGGTCACTTTAGGTTGCGGCGCGGGCGCGGGGATGACCTCGGCCTCCATCCCAGCCAGGGGCTGCGTAATGCCAAAACAGATACCTCCCTCTTCCGACCTCGCCCAGACCCGCCCGCCGTGACGGGCAATGAGGGCCGCGCATAGGGCCAGCTCCAGACCGGCGGCCACAGGATCGTGACGCGGCGCGTTGCCCAGGCGTTGAAAGGGCTGAAAAGCAACAGCTGCCTCATCGTCACCGAGGCTAAAAGCATCGCTGCGAAGAGCAAAGGTGACAGCAGTTTCATCGGCCGCTACCGAGAGGCGCAAGGTCGCACCCGGCCCGGCGAACTCGCCCACGCCGATCAACAGTCCCGCCAGAGCGTCAGCCAGCGGGCGAGACGCGCCGCGCACTGCCGGAATCTCATCGAAAGGCAACACCTCCAACACCACCTCCAGCGACTCGAGCTCCGCAGCAGCGCGCCGCTGGCCCTCTTCCAACCAGCGACCCACGGGCAAATCGTCAATCCGCCACCCGTCCGCTTCCCGCTCCAACCGCACCAGGCGGACAGCCTGCTCTACCATACGCGCCAATCGCTGCGACTCGCTGCAGATGACTGTCAAGAGTTCCCGCCGCAAATCCGGGCCCATATCGTCGCCATCCAGCAATATCTCGGCAAAGCCGGCGATAGCGCCCAGCGGGGTGCGTAGATCGTGGGCCAGCCAGCTTGCCAAATCGTCGGCAGTCCAAGTTTGGGTCATGCCGTCACCTTCATCACAACGAGTGAGATGTCGTCGTATTGCTCCACTCCTTGGCCGTGGACACGAGCAGCCGACAAGATTCCATCAGCGATAACACGGGATGGCTTGCTGGCTACCTCTGAGATAAACTTGTAGAGCCGCTCCTCACCAAACTGCTCGCCCGCGGTGTTGAGGCCCTCGGTGATGCCATCGGTATAGAGAACCAGCACATCGCCGGGCGCTATGGTGGTTTGCTTCTCTTCAAAGGGTATGTCGGGCAACACGCCCAGGACAATGCCCTCGGTATCCAATAGCTCAATCGCAGCATCGGCCGCCCGATACAAGACCGGCTTATTGTGACCGGCGTTGGCATAGCGCAAGATTCGGGTGGTCGGGACGTAGCGGGCGTAAAAACCGGTGATGAACAGGCCAGCGCGAGCGAGGTCATCAGTCATCACCTGATTTGCGTGAGCCAAAATCTCGGCGGGCGATTGGTCGCCCAGCGCCTGGGCGCGCAAAACGCTGCGCGTGGCTGCCATCACCAGCGCGGCTCCCACGCTGTGCCCTGAGACGTCCGCCAGCACCAGGTCCACCTGATCGCCAACGGTAAAGAAATCATAATAATCGCCGCCCACGGAGGCGGCCGGGATGCACAACCCAATCAGATCAATGCCCGGAACGTCCGGCGGGCGCTCAGGCAGCAATCCAACCTGGATGCGTTGAGCGATCTCCAGGTCATGCTTCAATCGTTGGGCAGCCTGCACCTCGGCCACCAACCGCCGGTTCTGGATGGCGGTGGCGACCTGCCCGGTGATGGCGGCCAAGAGTTTTTGGTCATTGGCCGTGAAAACGCCGCTGGGCTGCTTGTCCAGCAGCAAGATCACACCCATCAGCGCGTCGTCGCTGGCAGGCAGAGCGATGGGAACGGCCAGGAACGATCCACCACCATAATGCTCCCGTTCAGCGGGGCTGACGCCGGCATAATCCGCCAATCGTTCGATGAGCAGCGGTTGGGCCGTGTCGAGCACGCCTTGCAACAGAGAATCAGGCTCAGTAAAAAAAGCTACATTCTCACTTCCGAGTCCAGCTTGCTCTGCAGCGACGTAGCAGGTATCCTCCTGAGGATCAATCACCAACACCGCGCCTCGCTGCGCACCAATGACCTGGCACGCTTTATCTAGTGCAATGTTGCCAATAGTGTTTTCGTCCAACAGTGGGCTGAGCACAGCGCCTATATCGTAAAGCAGATTGATCTCTTCGTACTTGGTGAGCAATTCATCGGACAGGCTCGTCAGTTCAGCCTCGGCGCTGGCGCGGGCGCTCAACAGATTGGCAAGGAGATCAGCGAGCGTTTGCGCCAGCCCATCGTCCCCGCCGACGCGCACAGTTCCAGCCGATTGCCCCAGGACGAGAATAGGCTCCTCAACGGCGGATTGTGCCATCTTCCCCAAAGCGCAGAGCAGGTGATCATCCCCATCTAGCACCTGGACAGGGCGGGCGGTTTGCTCTGCCGCCCGCCGAGCAGTAGCGGATAGCCAATCAGAATCAAGGTGTTGAAGCAGGTTCATTTCCATATCTCTAGTATACGCGAAATCGCCCGGTCTGCCAGTGGTAAAACGACGTATTTCTTGCCCGTAAATTCCAACATCTTTGCCCAAAAGTAATTACCTAACCTGGACAAGCCAGAACCAAACAGGTTTTTGACAGGATTTACAGGATGAGGGAGAAATCTTGTCAATTCTGTAAATCCTGTCGAAAATTCCACATAGTCTCAAATTATGTGCTTGGGAGAGAAAAGAGCCAAGTCGCTCCCCAATTTGCGTCATTCCGAGCGACCAAAGGGAGTCGAGGAATCTCCGAATAGCTTT
>QMOE01000098.1 GCA_003648125.1 Chloroflexota bacterium | reverse complement strand
CAAACCTGCCTTTCTGTTCAGAGAGCAAGTTCTCGACCTGCTGCCACCAATTGGCGGGTAAGAAACCCGCCCTACAAATTCGCGCCCCGGATTATTGAGATGATACGGAATGGGATTGTGTGAGATTTGACTTGTCGCTGCGCCAATTGGTTCTCCTGGTGTGAAACGTGGTAGGGGCGAACCCTTGCGGTCGCCCTCTTGGGCAGGCGCAAGGCCTGCCCCTACGTGGTTTCTGTGTCCAGAGGATGTCCTCTACATCGTCGGGGCTGGCATCGAGGGCGCAAGGCCTGCCCCTACGTGGTTTCTGTGTCCAGAGTCCAGACCCCGTCGCGCTCGACGCGCAGCCCGCCAAAGGTATAGAGACGTAACATACTGAATCATAGCCCGATGGCCCAACTCGCGCAAACGGGCCGCCGCGCCAGGTAAATGGTTACAAAAACGCGCCGGGCTATTGGGGAGGCACGTAATACAAAATCCTGAAATCGGCCGCACTCTGGGCGACGTTATCTATGTAGAGCGTCACGCTGTAACTCCCGCTAGAGAGCACCCGTCCGAGTTCGTCATAGTGGGCCACCCAACGCGTACCCTCCGTCCCGTCGGCCTCCACGTCCCAAAAGTGCTCCTCCCGCGCCGCCTCCTGACCGTTACGCATCCACACTGCCATCCACCTCAGCCCGTCGCGCATCCCCACGTAATCAAAGATGGCATAGACCACTTTGGTGTTCCAATCAAGGGCATTGTCCGGCGCAGCGGAGATCGGCTCTCCGTCCGGCTGCGCGCCCAGGGCAATGGTGATGTCGCCCATAGCGGGAGCGGGCGTCACCTCCGCCGACGATTCCTCCCCAACCGCGAAAGTCACGCGGGCCTGCTCTTTTCCCTCTATCGCCGCCGCCACCTCATAATCCCCGGCCGGGAACGGCAGGTCACCGGAAGCCTGAAAGCTGACCCGTCCCTCTCCCTGAGCAGCGCCGCTCCACGTCTCCACGCGCTCCTGGATCGGCTCCCCCGCGCGATAGAGAGTATACGCGACCTCCACCCCCTGGCACAACCCCTCGTACTCATAACTCGCATAGAGCACCCGGATGCCATCGCCAAACGCGCCCGCCGCCGGCCCGGGCACGTCCGATACCCACAAGTTGAAAATGCGCGCGGGCGCGTCCAACACGCGGAAGGAACGTGCTCCCACCACCTGCTGCCCCACATAGACCAGCAACTCGTACCGGCCTGGCTCCAGGCTCGCAGAACCGCTGGGGAGCAGGGTAGCGGTCTGTCGCGCTTTCCCTCCCCACGGGGCAGCCGGCTGACCGGCCACGATCTCACCATCGTGCTCCAGCTCCCAGCGCCACTCTATCTCTGGCTCTAGCCCTACCAAAGTGAACTCGGCCACGACCTCGGAAACGTTCGCGCAAAAAGTATCAGCCGCCATCTCTACCGTGACGTATCCTGCGAGGGTAGCCACTGCCGGCGCTGGCGGCGGCTCGACGGGCTGCGCGAGCCGGCCAATAGCAACCAGCCCCACTGCGAGGATGATCGCCGCTGCCCCGCCGACGAGTATCCAGAGCGCGGGCGGGAACGGGCGGCGGGTCAATTCCTCCGCCGGAGGAACCGCCCTTGCGGGATCAAGCGGACGCAGCATCGTGTCGGGGTAAACTCCCGTGTACTCGTAAACGATGCTGCCCCAAAAGTGCATCAGCGTCCGCAATTGGCCGCGCTCGGCCGGGTCAGCAACCCCAACCCCAGCCTGTCGCAAATCGGCGACCAGCAGTTGCACCTCGTCCAGTAAAGCCTCGTCCATCTGACTGCGTTGCAACCGCTCCAGTTTCTCCTGATGGCGGCGGTGCAGAGTTTTCAGCAAATCACTCACAATGTACCTCCCAATAGACGCGCAGACAGCCGCTGTAATCGCTCTCCGGCCGCCCGCAACTCGCGATCCGCCAGAGCCAGGTGGCGATGGTAGGCCAACTCGAATTCTCCAGCTAACTCGTGCAGGCTGACCGGAGCCGGATCGTCCTCTTTCAACACGTCCTCGAACAGCAATTGCAGGGCCAATATCTCCACTGCCCACCGCTCTCCGCGCAATTTACGCCCCTCGCGCCGCAGGGGAAGACCGATGCGCTCGACTCCTGCGGCAAAATCCGCCAGCGCATCCAACCTGTCTTGGCACAGCCGCCAATCCTGCAAGAGCGCCTGACGTTCATCCGCCTCAAAGCTGCCCCTCGCCGGGCCAAGTCGCGCGCGGAAGACGGAGAAAGCGGTCCACACCTCGTGCAAGATGTAATGCAAGTCGCCCCATTCCACCACCTCACGCCACTTGGCCCGCATCTGCTCATCGCCCGGCGAATTGGGGAGCACTTGCTCCTTCTCTTTAGCCCTCTGCCCAACTTTATCGGTGCGCTCGCTCATTTTCTCCCCCATTACGTTTCACGTTTGGTGTCTCACGTGTATCATCTCGATATTCCGGGGCGCTCGAGTTGTAGCCGCGATTTCTATATCGCGCCAGCCCTGCGAGATTGGAACCCTCGGCTACATTTCTGACCAGGTGCCCTCACATATTATAAGTCAGCCGCGCAGACTTTACAAATCGGCCAAGTTGTTGTAAAATAACGCCCACTGTAACCTTGTCAATTGGAGGAAAAAAGTTTGGCTAACATAAAATCAGCGATCAAGCGTCTCCGTAGCGCGGAGCGCAGGCAGTTGCACAATCGAGTATATATCGGGCAAGCTCGCACGGCGGTCAAAAAGGCCCGTCACTTGATAGACCAGGGTCACATTGAAGAAGCCCGCACAGCCGTGCAAGTAGCGACCAAGGTGCTGGATAAGGCAGCGGAGAAAGGCATCATCCACAAGAATAACGCCGCCCGGCGCAAGTCACGCCTGATGCGTCAGTTAAACCAGGCCGAACGTGCGGCTTGAGCAACTGCTGCACCAGTCGGAAAGGCTGTGATGTGATCACACGAGCACCGTTGTATCGCGCAACGGTGCTCTTTTGTATACACAGGGACAAAAATATAATGGAGGTGCAATAATGCAGATCAGTGGTTACGAATTCCCCGACGGCCTGTACTATGATAAACTTCACTCTTGGGCCAAAGTAGACGGAAACACCGTCACCCAGGGACTGACCGAGTTCGGCCAGGCCATCGCCCAGGAGATCGTCTTTGTCGAGGCGCCCCGCGCCGGACGGGACGTGAAGCAAGGTGACACCTTTATGTCCATGGAATCGGGCAAGTGGGTGGGCCGCATCGCCGCGCTGGTCAGCGGCAAGGTCGCCGAGGTGAACGAGGAGCTAGAGTGGGAGCCTACATTGGTCAACGAGTCCTCCTACGACGAGGGCTGGCTGGTCAAGATCGAGATGGCCGATGCCGCCGAGTTGGACAATTTGATGAAAGCCGATTCTGCGGAATTGAAAGCCTTTATCGAGGGCGAAGCGGAAAAGTACAAGGATGTTCTGGGATAGCGCTCTCCGCGTACCTCGCTAATCATCCGGCAGCCTGACAATGGGCAGCCCCACTTGTCTGAATCCGTGACAGGTTCAGTTGTGCGAGTTGCCCATTGCAGGTTTGCCAGGTCTTTTCCCCATTGGAGGTAAAATTTCTCATGGACGATAAAACTGCCGAGGCAGTCTTTTGGATCGGCCACCTCCCGCTGATGATTCTGTTTCTCGTCGGGATATGGCTCATCCTTGCCAACTGGTTGAGGGGCAGCGTGGACGGAAAAAAAGATGCGTCCACCGGCCAAAAGCTCGGCGCGTTGCTGCGCGTCGTGATGGGAACGATATTCAGCGCCCGGCTGTGGCTGCTGATCAAAGCGTTCTTCGTCGAGACGTGGTTCAACCGCCGCCTCTACCGCAATAACTTTTGGCGCTGGCTCAATCACTTTCTCCTGCTCTCCGGCGTGTTGCTGCTATTCAGCCTTTCCGGCATCTCGGCTCTGAGCGACAAGGTGCTGATTCACTTTTTCCACCTGGAACACGTGCCCTGGATTGGGATGTGGGTACAGCCCGACCACCCCATCACCGCGCTCTTGAACGAGATCGGCGCAGTCATGATGACAGTGGGACTGCTGTTCTTTATCATCCGGCGCTACTTTACCCGCCCCGACCAGTTGCGCACCGGCCCGCTGGATACCTGGATGGTCGTTGGCCTGGGGCTAATCCTGCTCTCTGGCTGGATCGCTGAGATCGTCCGCCTCAACTCCCACGACGTCAATCCGGCGACGGCCGGTTTCGCTTTCGTCGGCTGGTACATGCTGGCCCCGCTCTTCCGCTGGTTGCCGCTCCCGTGGGACGCGCTCGCTCACTGGATGTACGTGATTCACGGGATTCTGACGTCGGTCGTCATCCTCACCATCCCCTTCTCCAAATTCATGCACGCCATCGCCGGCGCATTAGTGCTGATGGTTCGTGAGGTGGAGGAAGCAGAAAAAGGAGCGGCCCATGTCACAGCTTGACGTCAAACGATTCACCTTTATGCAGATGATGGAGTTGGACGCCTGCACCCGCTGCGGCGAGTGCATCACCTGGTGTCCCACCTTCGCCGAGAAGCAAGAACTGGACGCCATCACTCCGCTGCGCAAGATCGAGGCCGTGCACGGGTTCGTCAACCAACAGTACGGACTGTGGGCCAAGCTCTTTGGCTCCCGCCCGCTCGACGCAGATGCGGTTCAAGCCCACTCCGCCGGCACTTTTGACTGCACCCTCTGCGGGCGCTGCGCCGTCGTCTGCCCGGTGCACATTGACACCCGCTCGTTGTGGATCAGTATGCGCGAGATGCTGGTGGACCAGGGACAGTATCCCGAAGCACTCGACCACCTGCGCGAGACGCTCGGGGCCCACCACAACATCTCTGGCGACGAGAACGCGGAGCGGCTGATTTGGAGCCAGAACCTGCCAGAGGTCCCCGAGGGAGTAAAAGGAAAAGCGCACGCGGATGTGGTCTACTTTGTCGGCTGCGTGAGTTCTTTCTACCCCCAATCGTATGGCATACCCCAGAGCATGGTGCAGATTATGGAACAGGCCGGCGTGGACTATACAACGTTGGGCGGCGAGGAACATTGCTGCGGCTTTCCCCTGATCATCGCCGGGATGGGAGATGCAGCGCTCGAATCGGTGCGGCACAACGTGGCAGCGGTGCGCAAGACCGGCGCCAAGCGATTAGTGGCGACCTGTCCCTCCTGTTACCATACCTGGAAGGACGAGTATCCGCACATCCTGGGCGAGCCGCTGGGATTCGAGGTTGTCCACTCGACCGAGATGATAGAAGAGATCATCAACGCGGGCAAATTAAAGTTCAAGCCGCTGGAGGAAACCATCACCTACCACGACCCCTGCGACCTGGGCCGCACCAGCGGAATTTACGACGCGCCGCGCAACGTCATCCGCGCCATACCGGGCGTCAACTTTGTGGAGATGAAGGATCATCACGAATACTCGCTCTGCTGCGGCGGCGGCGGTGACGTGGAGATGGCGGACAAGGAACTTTCGGCGGCGGTGGGCGCGACCCGCATCGCGCAGGCGAAGGAGACGGAGGCCAAGTACCTGCTCTCCGCCTGCCAGCAGTGTACGCGCACGCTGGCCGGGGCCGCTCGCAGCAACAAGGTGCGCGTCCGCGTGATGGACGTATCTCAATTCGTGGCCCGGCAGTTGGCCGACTAAATCCCGCCATCCGACGATTGTAACCTATAGATTGGTAGCTGGTAAACTGGTGACGGTTGCATGATTTCGCTCACCTATTATAATACCAGCTACCAATCTACTTTTTTGACAGGGACTTTCCGGGCTGGCAAAGGAGCAGAAATATGCACATTCATCACCTCAACTGCGGGACGATCAACACCTTTGGCGGAGTAGCAATGATTGGCGCGGCGCGTGGTGTGACACACTGCATACTGATCGAGACAGACGACGGCCTGCTTCTGGTAGACACTGGCTTTGGAACCCGAGACTATATCGCGCCGACATTTCTAATGCGATTGTTCTTGACTATGAGCGGCAGTCCGCGCGATTTGGAAGAGACAGCGATCTCGCAGGTCAAACGATTGGGGTACGCACCGGAGGACGTCAAGCACATCCTGCTGACCCACTTCCACTACGACCACGTCGGCGGCCTGCCGGATTTTCCACAGGCAAAAGTGCACATCTACAAAGACGAATACAAAGCAGTGACGCAGCCGCAGGATATGTACGAACGTTACCCTTATCGGGCGGAGCACTGGGCGCACGGGCCGGACTGGGTGGTACATTCTTTGCAGGGCGACCGTTGGTTCGGCTTTGAGTGTACTCCGCCCGTCAATCTCGGCTCGGTCGAGTTTCGCCTGGTGCCCCTGCCCGGTCACACACGCGGTCATAGCGGCGTGGCGCTACACCTGCCAGATGGCTGGTTGTTCCACTGCGGGGATGCGTACACATTTCACGGCGACGTTGACCCTGAGAACCCACGCCATCCCCCCTACTACAGATTATTCAGACCTTACTTTCATCTGAACAAAGCATTCCGTCAAATTGGCAAACACTCGCCCCGCCTACGGGCGCTGTTGCGCGAGCACGGCGACGAGGTGCAGTTGACGTGCTCACACGACCCGCGCGAGCTTGAAAAGTTCGGCATGGTTCATCAGAGCCGAAAAACTTGTTTACAAATTCTCGGCAACTGCTCAGCCTGCGCTGGTCGAGTAGTGCCGGAGGCACATATCGAGACCAAGCAAGCGGCCCAGGTAGGGCAAAATCCGTTGCAAAAGCCGCTCGCTTCACTTTGACAGGCTCAGTACAAGGGTTTCGATACGCCGCCACAAAAAGCGTGGCGGCTACTCAACCAGCGCCCGCTTCATTGGCCTGAGTAGTTGCCAAGTCGGCGTCCACAAAAGTGTAAAGATGTTTTTGTTCCTTGAGAGGCGAAAATGAACCATGCCAAAAGTTCCTGATCCCCCACTCATAAATCACAATAGGAGAAATCAACAAATGAAACTCTACCGTCTCGAAACCGTATCCTGGCAAGACTCACAACTGCTCTACCACGCCCTGCCCCGCCTGGGCCGCGAGGGATTGATCCTGCTCTCTCCCGGCTCTCCCTACGTCTGCATCGGCTACCACCAAGACGCGGAACAGGAAGTGGATCTGGCATACTGCCGCGAGCACGACATTCCTGTCTTCCGGCGCGAGGTCGGCGGCGGCGCGGTCTATCTGGATGGAGCGCAACTTTTCTGGCAGCTCGTCATCCACAAAGAAAACCCCCTGGTTCCGGCGGGCAAGGACGCCTTTTACCGCAAATTCCTCCAGCCGCCCATTGAGGCCTACCGGTCGCTGGGCATCCCGGCCGAGTACAAGCCGGTCAACGATATCATCGCCAACAACCGCAAGGTCTCCGGCACCGGCGTGGGCGAGATTGAGGACTATATCATTTTCGTGGGCAATCTGATCGTGGATTTCAACTACGAGATGATGACCCGCGTGCTCAACGTACCCGACGAAAAGT
>QMOE01000097.1 GCA_003648125.1 Chloroflexota bacterium | reverse complement strand
TGGGCGCAAGTGGGTACTTTTGGATACTCCGCCCATCGCTAAAGATCAATCCCTCGTCTGTCCCTGCCCAGACGCCCCCACGCGCTTCGTCGGCGACGAGACGAGCAAAGCCATAGGGCCAGGAGAATACTTGCCAGTTCTGACCGTCGAAACTCAGCAAGGCATCGTAAGGCCTGGGCTCGTCGGGAATATAGTGCGCCAGCATCCAGAGGTGATTGTCGCTCTCGGCTGCGATAGGCGGGTTCTCCCCCCACGGTGCGATGCCTTTTGGCGGGGCCAGGGAAGCGAGACGCTTGCGCCAATCTGCCAGCAGGCGACATTCCTCGGGGGAGCGGAACTCTCCACCACGCGAAAACCATTGATCGCAGTCGTATTTAGCTGGGGGTGCGGTTGAGATGGACTCTCCCTCCCACAGTCCATCCTCCGGCGGCGTGTGTCCGGAGTAGCGAAACGCTACAATGCCGCGACCATGCATGATGTCGACGTAAGTCCACAGATTGCCGGATGTATCAAAGGCCAGGTTGTAAGTGTAACCGTCGGTGGGAAAAGTTTGCCAGTGTTGACCGTCGAGGCGGGCCAGGTTAGAGCCCGCTGCTGCCCACAATTGCCCATCCGGGTCCAGAACCAGGCTGTGGACGTTGCTTAATGCCACCTCTGGATCACCAGGTGTGTGACTAAAGCGTGTGCAATCGAGAGTGCGTAAATCCAGTCTGACCACGTCAACCGGTGTGGTAACCCAGAGCCAGTCCCCGTCGCGGATCAGGTCTCTGACGCCACCCTCGGTATACTCTGTGCGCCAAACCTGGCGCCAGGGGGTGTCTTCTTCGGGCAATGTCAGACCGCACAATGGGTGGTCGTCCAGGCGGGTGGGCGAATCGGCAATCAAGGCGGGATAGGTTTTAGGTATGCAAGCTGCCAGAGCCAGGGACAAGATCGCCAGGACGAGTATAGTATACTTGAGGTTTGTGTATCGCATGATTATTTCCTCCCTGTTTTCTATAACTCTACCCTCTACGACGAACGACGATGGGAAATGTTACACCAGCGGGGGAAAACAAAAAAGGCCAGTCTTACGACTGGCCCAGGTTTGCGGAACTGGTAACGGTTACTCTTGCACCGGATATGCCGTCCAGGTACCGTCGTCCCACAGCACGTAGACCGCCTGGTCGAGGGGGTCCCACAGCATCAGTCCGCGCTCGAATGGTTGCACGCTGCCGGTGAATCCCTGCTCCGGTTCCAACGCCCAGCCGACCGGCGCGCCGGGGCCGTCCAACTCCTCCCGCCACAGCCGCCCAAAGCCCCGGATTGGCTCGAACAGCCCTGGCGGTGGAGTGAGATCGGCGCTTTCAGGGTCTCCCTCGCGCCAGGTGTCCACGTATCGCTGCCAGTTGCCGCCGCTCTCGCCCTCGCCGTAAGAGAGCACATAGATGGGATCCTCGCGCAACTGATCCAACCAGAGCATCTGGCCGCGCTCAAAGTGCTGCCCGGCACACCACAATTCCTGCTCGACGGCCGTAGCGTAACCTAGCGAGCCGCCGGGGCCGCCAAGTTCGGCGCGCCAGACCTGACCAAAGCGCCCGATGGGGTTGAGCGATTCCTCCGGCTCCCCCCCGGTTGGGAGTGTGGCAAAGCGCAGGGCAAATGGCTCGACCAGCGCCTCTCCATCGGTGGCGCGGGCCGTGCCGGCCACGGTGAGGGTGTAGGCCATCCCCGGTCGCCAGTCGGCAAAAGGAACCACCGCCAACGTCTTTCCCTGCCAGGCGAAGGCTAATTGCACCTCTGGGACGATGTGTGTCGCTGCCTCGACCGAGGCCTGGTCCATCGCGCGGCCAAAGGTGAGCGTCAGATTGGTGTCCAATGGCACGTCGGTTGCCCCATCCAGCGGATACGTCGCCACGACGCTCGGCGGCTGGCTGGCGACTTGCATCTGCCGCAACACTCCAGACATCACGACAGCCAGTCCGACCAGGACAGCCACCAGGGCAACGGCCGCCGCCCCGCTCGCCAAAAGACGTGCGCCAAAGTTTGGGAATACGCTCCGCCTGCGGGACCGTTCCTCAAACGCCGGGCGCATACCGGCTGGCGGCGCTACGTCCGGCAGCGCGCGGATCTCTTGTCTCAGTGCGCCAAAGTCGTCGAGCACGCGCGCACATTCCTGGCAAGTCGCCAGGTGGTCGGCAACCTCGGACTCTTGGACGGGGTCAAGCTCGCCGTCGAGGTATGCGGAGAGCAGGGGGCGGATGCGATCACAGTTCACGATTCTTTACTCCCTGAACGTAACTTTGAGCCAATCTGCCGGGCGCGTTCGCGGGCCCGGTAAAGCGTCACCTTGACCGTGTCCAACGAGTCGCCGGTGATGGCGGCGATTTCCTGGTACGAGAAACCCTCGCGCTCGCGCAGGATCAGGTACATCCGATAACGGGGCGGCAACTGCGCCAGCACCCGCTCGATTTCGGCTTGCCGCTCGCTGCGCAGCACCTGCTTCTCCGGGCTACGGGCGTCGGCGACGTGCAATACGGCCAGCAGATCCCCCAACGGCTGCCAGCGAATCAAGCGACGGCGGCGTAAAACGTCCATACAGGTGTTAGAAGCAATGCGGTAGAGCCACGCGGACAGATTCGCCGGCTGGTCGCTGCGCCTCAAAGCACGGTAGGCCTTGAAGAAACTTTCCTGCGTCAGATCCTCGGCATCTTTGACGTTCCCCACCATGCGGTAGACGTAGTTGTAGATGCGAGCGTGGTAGAGACGAAATATCTCCTCGAAGGCATCGGTATCGCCCCCGTTTTCGTGAGCGCGCAGTCTATTCATTACAACGATTCAATGTGTGAAAAGTTACACTTTGCGTACGAGATTTGTTCTTCCGGCGATAATTATATATTCTGTTACGTGGCTCGTCAAACGGAACGTCCATCAATAGTGGTTACTCACATCCAGGTTAGCGCCCAAAACCCCTACGGTGTCCTTCATTTTACGAGAAACAGCATGGGCGGAGTTTTGGGTTTTTCCAAAAAAGCTGTTTCTTAGCAGCGGCAACCATCCAACGTCGAGACAAAAGTGAGGCAACATAGTTGTGACTCGAGTCTGGCAAATTTAGTTTGTTCTTTTTCAGGACGCAGATTAACGCAGAATTTCGCGGACGGGAGCGCAAGGTTCAGCGTTTGTCGGCGTTAATCTGCGTCCTGTCTCCGAAAACTGTAATTTGTCAGTGTCCAGGTTATGATTTCCATATTGTGTCGTCCTTACGAGGTACGGAAACTTTACCTTGCCCAACTTTTGTTGAGAAGGTAAAGATCCGAGTTTTAGCGAGTTCCAGAATTCCAAATTATCCCAAAAGCAACGTGATTCATATCGTTTACCATGCTGTGGGGTGTTTCAACACCTCGCTGATACAGCGAAACCCATTAAAATGGGTTAGAAACGTTTCCAGTGCATTTTTAACGCACTCTTTCGTATCAGACGATGATTTCAGGGTTTTGGGATAATTATTTCTTGATGACATTGCTGGTTGAGTAGACCTTTAGGTCGTATCGAAACCAGGCGAGCAGCCCCAGGTAACACACCTCAGCCAATAGTAAACCTGATTTGCCAGGCTCTAATTGCTTGTTTTGACTCAATGGCATATAATGAGCCTGATTAGCGCCCCAAACCCCTACTGCATTCTTCATTTTACGAGAAACAGTGAGGGCGGGGCGACAGAAATAAAAAGGAGGACGACGATGAAGATGCACCGATTCAGATTGGCACTGGCGTTGGGGTTGAGCCTGGCGCTGATGACGCTATTGCTGCTCCTGACCAGCCCCCACGAAAGCATGGCCCGGCCCAGGGGCGCGCTGGCTGCCGACCCCTCTACCGGCGACTCGTTCCCCATTGACGCGACCGCAGGTACCGACCAATTCAACCCAATCGTCGCCCACGACGAGGGACGAAACCAATTTCTCGTCGTCTATGAGAACGAGGCGGGTATAAGAGCCGTCTGTTTAAACGCCCAAGGGGATACACTGGCAACCTATGTTGTGCCAGCCAGCGATGGCAATGCGCCCGACGTGGTCTATAGCAGCGACCACGACGAATACCTGATCGTTTGGGAAGATGCAGGCGCCATCTATGGCGCGCGCGTGGGGGGAGTATGCTACGCGGGATTCGGCGGCATAGGGAGCGCATTCGAAATCTCTGGCGACCGCGCGAACATCGGAGAGTATGACCCCGCCGTGGCTTACAACCGGCACTCTAGCCACCAGGACTACCTGGTAGTGTGGGCAGATACAGACGCCCTACCGTCCCACCGTGCCATTTACGCGCGGCGCGTAGACGGCGCCACGGTCAGTGGAAATAGCTTTGAAATCACAAGCACTACCAGCGCCTACAACTATGAACCGGACGTAGCCTACAACTTGAACATGAACGAGTACCTGGTAGTCTACACCCACGATCCGTCCAAGGGTACAAATCAGAACGCGCGCGATATATACGGCCGACGGGTGTACAACACCAGCGGTGGAGGGCTGCTGGCAGAGCATCCCATTGATGCGAGTGGGAATTCTCAAGATAGCCCCTCCGTCGCTGCCTACCGGCTCAACTATACCACGCCCTATCTGGTGGTCTTTGAAGACGACTGGAACGACGGGGCGGGAGACGTGCGGGGATACCTGGTGTACACTACTGGCCTGCCCCACTCCCTCTTGAATTTCGCCGAGACATCGGGTCTTGTGGAAGGGGAACCGGACGTGACCAGTAGTGAGGGTTCGGGCGGCTACACCGTCGTGTGGTCCCAATGCGATCCGTCCTGCGACGTATACGGACAACGGGTGAGCGGCGATGGCGATATGATATCTCTCTTCGACGTTTACGTGGGGCCTGGCGAGCAGTACCTCCCGGCCGTGGCTAGCGGCTCGCCCGTGCCGCTGGTCGTGTGGCAAGTGAGCGACAGCGGTATGGACGTCTACGGGCGGCTCCTGTACTACCGCACCTACCTGCCGCTCGTCCTGAGGAACTGAATGGCCGGTGCTGAAAGGCTATTGACCGGGGGGAGCAAAAGCGATGGACGATCAAGTCTTTCTGGTCGAACTTGAGCCGGGCGGGCGCGTGGTGCGGTTGGCGCACACCCACTCGTTGGTGGACGAAAGCCAGCCTGTAGAGTACTATTACTGAGCCGAGCCGCGCGCCAGCGCCAACCCCGACCTGACGCGCGCCCTCTTTACGACCAACTAGGGTCGCTTTGACACAAGCGAGGTAGTGGGAGGCAGGTAAGAAACCTGCCCTACAGGAGCGGCCTGCGTAGGGCAGCTTTCCATAGCCGCCCTTTCCATACCCACTGCTCGTCGAATATGACAGGAGGCCAAAAATAAAGACCAAAAACGCTGGACTGGCTCTGATCCTGCCAGCAGTTCTGATCGGCCTGTTGGCCTGCGCCGTCACATCCTCCGCCTCCCCGACGGACGAGGGGCCGGTAGCCGCGCCGCCGTCGCTCACCGTGGCCTTGACCCCCACACTCTACCTGCCGCTGGTCACCCGCGCCGGCCCCGCGCCCCAGGTGGCCGGTTGCTCCATCTTCCCCGCCGATAACGTCTGGAACACGGCAGTGGATACGCTCCCCCTGGACGCGAACTCGGCCGCCTACGTCGCCACCATCGGCGCTGACGAACACGTCCACGCCGACTTTGGCTCTGGCACCTGGGAGGGCGGCCCCATCGGCATCCCCTACGTGGACGTGGATTCCAGCCAGGCGCAAGTGCCCGTCGTCTTCACCTACGCCGACGAGAGCGACCCCGGCCCCTACCCCATCCCGCCCGACGCGCCCATCGAGGGTGGCTCCGGCAGCGACGGCGACCGGCACGTCCTGGTGCTGGAGCGGGATAACTGCATTCTCTATGAGCTTTACGACGCATGGCCGCAGCAGGACGGAAGCTGGGAGGCCGGTTCAGGAGCTATCTTTGACCTGCACTCCCACAATCTGCGCCCCGATACCTGGACCTCGGCCGACGCCGCTGGGCTGCCCATCCTGCCGGGGCTGATCCGTTACGACGAGGTGGCCTCTGGCGAAATCCGCCACGCCATCCGCTTCACCGCGCCAGATACCCGCCAGGCATATATTTGGCCCGCGCGCCATTATGCTTCCAGCCTCACCGGCAGCCAGTACCCGCCCATGGGCCAGCGTTTCCGCCTCAAGGCCGGTTTTGATATTTCCGACTTTTCCGTTCAGACGCGGGTCGTCTTGCGCGCACTACAAAAATACGGTATGATACTGGCCGATAACGGCGCACCCTGGTTCATCTCCGGCGCGCCCGACGAGCGTTGGGATAACGACGCGCTCCACGAACTGCATGACGTCCTCGGCTCCGCTTTCGAGGCGGTGGACGAATCGGCGCTGATGGTATCCCCTGATTCGGGCCAGGCGAGGTGATCCCAGTGAGACGTTTGCTCCTGCTCGCATTCCTGATCATCTCTGTCACACTGGCGTGCAACGGGGCGGCCACGCTCCCGTCCAGCGGGCGGAGCGACGGAGCCGAACTCGTCTATGCTCCCACTGCGCCCGCCAGCGCGCAGAACCCGGCCTTTTCCCCCGCCGGGACGCGGCTGCTCTTTACCCGCTTCGAGAACGGCTACAACGATGGCCCCGCTTCCCTGTTCCTGCTTGACCTGCGCCACAGCGCCGTCATCACCCGCCTCACCCCCGTCGAGGACCAGGACAACGTCAACCTGCCCGGCGCGGCCTGGAACGGGGTCAACGGCCGCATCATCCTGGCCTCCGACCGGGCCGAGGCGGACGACCTGTGGCGCATCGCGCCCGACGGCAGCGATTTCAGCCGCGTCACGACCCACAGCGGCCCGCCCTGGTACATCGAACCATCCTGGTCGCCCGATGGTCAGTGGATCGTCTTTGAGGCCGATAACAATGTTCCCGACGACCAGCAGCAGGGCAGCATCTGGAAAGTGCGCGCCGACGGCAGCGCACTGATGGAACTGACCGACGGCCCTGGCGGCGGCACGGACGACCGCCAACCCAACTGGTCGCCCGCTGGCGACCGGATACTCTTCCAGCGCCACACGCCCGGCAGCGAGGACTGGGATATTTACACCATCGCTCCCGACGGCGGCGACCTCCTACAGGTGACGACCGCCCCCTCCAGCGACACCGACGCCAGTTGGTCGCCCGATGGGGAATGGATTGTCTACTCCTCCGATTACGGCGGGCTGCCCGTTCCCAACATCTTTATCATCCCGGCGGAGGGTGGCACGCCGCTGCGCATCACCCGCGACGACACGCACGAGGACGGCGCGCCCTCCTGGTCGCCCGACGGGAAATGGATCGCGTTCGAGTCTCACCCGGGCCAGGACGAGGACACTCCCATGGGCGTCAACCTAACGGACATAGTAGTGAATTATGTGCTCATAGCTCTCTCTGAACATCCGTCATTCCGAGCGAAACGGAGCGCAGCGGAGTGGAGTCGAGGAATCTCCGTTTTCGCA
>QMOE01000096.1 GCA_003648125.1 Chloroflexota bacterium | reverse complement strand
CAAAAGTTGATTTTTTCAAGGCCAAGTTTAAAATCTCTGTGCTCTCCGTGTCTCTGTGGTGAAATTCCTAGTTTTTTCAGTAGAGTCATTAAATTTGATCTGCCGAGACTGGCCGACTATCCGACATATATCGCTCCAACCATCTGCCGACTAGGGCGTAGCGAAAGTCGTGCCCTTGCAGTACCCGTGCTGCGCCGTACAGGCCGTAGACGATAAAGACTATCCCGATCAGAACGATTACCCCCATTACACAGAAAGGGAAAAATGTGGTCAGCACGGCTACTAACATACTGACGACACCTTCGGCATCGGGGGCGCCTTCGGCAGCGACGATCCCGACGGGCATCAGCGCGAACATTCCAAAAAAGGAACACATGTAGCAACCAAAGCCGAGAAAGCCGAACACGATCAGCACAAGCTGGTAGGTTATCACTTGCAGTGCCTGGAAACCGACGAAGCGTGAATTTTCTCGTTGCGTGGCCCAGATGACGATAGTCCCGATGAGACCCCAGAGGGGGAGAATGACACTGGCGTGAGCCAGCGCCGCCATAATGCGCTCATCCTGCGTTGCGTCGGAGGAGAAATTTTTTAACTCCATTGTGTGCCTCCTTGCATTATTCCGTTCCCAATAGCTCGAACGCCAGTCGCGCGTATACCTCCGCGGCTGCATAGACATCGGTCAGCCGCACGTGCTCGTCGGCGGTGTGGGCGTGGCGGGGGTCGCCTGGACCAAAGCCCACGGTGGGGATACCGGCCACGCCCGCCGTGTAGACTCCCTCGGTCGAAAAATCCCAGCGGTTTATCCGGGGGCGGTGCTTTAACTGTGCCCGCACGGCCCGCACGGTGCTCGTTATCAATGGATGATCCTCCGCCATCACCCATGCGGGGTAGAACTCGCGGGCGTGGCAAGCGTACCCGGTGTGACTGGTGGCCTGATACTCTGTCACCTCTATCTCTGCCTGCACTCCCTCGCGGGCGATGACTCGTTGTATTTCGGCAAGGGCTTTGGTCTCGTTCTCGCCCAGTGTGAGACGACGGTCAATGATCAACTCACAGTGGGCGGGTATGGCATTACGGCTGCTGGCCCTGGATGCAACTTGAGTCACTGCCAAAGTGCCGGGGCCGAGAAAGTCGTCGTTTCCCAACTGCCCAGCCAAGAGTTCCAGGCCGAACACCAGGCGGGCGGCGGTGTAGATGGCGTTATCTCCCAGGTCGGGACTGGCGGCGTGGGCTGAACGCCCGTGAACGACGAGACGCATCTCTAGTCGTCCTCGCTGCCCCCGGCAGACGTCCATATTGGTCGGCTCGCCCAGCACTACCCAGTCCGGTCTGATTTCCTCTTCCTCGATCAGCACCCGCGACCCCAAACCTTCGCATGGCTCTTCCTGCGCTACACAGGCCACGACGACGTCTCCGTTCAGGGCCACTCCCGCTTCGCGCAAGAGTTTGGCCCCGTAGAGCATCGCTGCCAGTCCACTCTTCATATCGCAAGCGCCGATGCCGTACAGCAGGCCGTCGCTTATCTCCGCTCCAAATGGATCATGGTTCCAGGCCAGGGGGTCGCTGACCCGCACCGTGTCCATGTGGCTATTCAGCATAAGCGTGGGGCCGTGTCCCGGCCCAATCCAGCCGATGACGTTGCCCATGCGGTCGAGACGCACGTCGCGGAGGCCCAGCCGCTTCATCTCCGCGACGATGCGCTCCGCTACGATACTTTCTTGGGTCGAGGGGCTGGGGATTTGCACCATGTCGCGCAGGAAAGCTGCCAGGCTGGTTCGATCTTGGGAATTTAATCTGAATATACTCATTATCGCTTTCGTTTTGGGTCTTGTCAGCAATTCCCGTTTTGTAGTCGCGATTTCCCAATCGCGCCGTTGTACCGCGTAAAACGTCTTCCGCGATTGCGAAATCGCGGCTACAACTTGCCGTTTTCTACCATAACGGGAATTGCTGGGGTCTTGTTTTAGTAAGGGGAATTGTAGGCTGAAATGCGTCATTCGTCAAGTGATAAGGCGCGTATACACTTGACAGATTGCATCGTCTAGGGTATCCTTCCGCCTGCCCGCGGTGCTGATGGGGGCGATCAGGTGTCTATGCATAGAAAACAAAAATCATCTACCGCCAGATTTAGGGCTGCCCGTCTGGCATTCTGCGTGCTCTTTCTCGCGATTGGCCTCAGCTTGTTGCCTGACAGATCGGTACTCGGTCGCTGGGATGTTCCGCAGACTGTCGAGCCGGTTGCTGAATCACATTCCTCACCCCTGGAGGCGGTTGTCTCAACACCTGCTCCCACGCCGGTCGCTTTGCCAGATCAGGCACGAGTGCCCATCTTTATGTATCATTATGTCTCCGAGTTGCCCCCCAATCCCGACATCTACCGCCGCGATCTGACCCTGGCGCCGGAAAAGTTCGAGGCCCAACTCCAATATATGGCCGCCGAGGGGTATCACACCATCACGCTGACCGACCTGTATCTGCACCTGAAGCAAGGCTATCCACTGCCGGAGAAGCCAGTCGCGCTCACCTTCGACGATGGCTACAGGGATGCCTACGAGGTGGTGTTTCCCCTGCTGCTGGACTATGGTTTCACGGGGACTTTTTTCGTGCTCGCCACTCCGGCCCACTTTGAGTGGGATGGCTATATGACGTGGGCGCAGATGAAAGAGATGTCGGATGCGGGGATGGACATTCAATCCCATGGGCGGGATCACGTGGATCTGAGCGGGCGCTCGTATGACTACCTGATCTACCAGATTGTGGGAATCCAGGAGGCGATCCAGTATCACACCGGCAAGTTGCCGCGCTTTTTCTGTTATCCTTCGGGCCGGTACGATGCCAACGTGATAGCAGTGCTCAAATCGGCCGGCTATTGGGGGGCGGCGACGACGACCTGGGGGCGAACGCACACCCGTGATAATCTCTTTGAGATGCAGCGTTTGCGCATCAGGGGCAGCGACACGTTGGAAAGTTTTATCGGTAAACTGGAAGGCTGATACCTTTGTCGCGTACAACGCACAGTGGATGCGGTTGATTCGATGAGCAAGATTGGTGTGGAATAGTGAGTTCAGTTATTCGTTTTGAGCGTGTCTCAAAAAAGTTCAGCCTCCACTACGAGCGCGCCCGTTCCTTTCAGGAACTGGTCGTTGGCCTGTTTCGGCGCGATAGCGGCCGCCATGAGGAATTCTGGGCTTTACAGGATGTCAGTTTCACGGTCGAGCAGGGGGAGACGGTGGGGCTGATCGGCCCTAACGGGGCAGGCAAGAGCACGGTGCTCAAGCTTATCTCGCGTATCATCGAACCCACGTCCGGGCGAGTCGAGGTCAAGGGGCGGGTGGGGGCGCTGCTGGAACTCGGAGCTGGCTTTCACCCTGACTTGACCGGGCGGGAGAATATCTATCTGAACGGCTCAATTCTGGGCTTGAGTCGTGCCCAGATCCGGCACAAGCTGGATGCAATCATCGCCTTTGCTGAATTGGAGCGCTTCATTGACGTGCCGGTCAAGCATTACTCGTCGGGCATGTACGTGCGGTTGGGGTTCTCGGTGGCGGTGCACACCGATCCGGAGGTGCTGCTGGTGGATGAGGTGCTGGCGGTGGGAGATGCCTCGTTCCAGCGCAAGTGTCTGGAGCGGATTGACCGCATGCGCTCCGCCGGAGTAACCGTCCTGCTCGTTTCTCACAGCCCGGAGAACATCAGGGCGACCTGTTCGCGTGCCGTGTGGCTGGATGGCGGTCGCCTGATTGACGACGGCTCGACCGAATCGGTCGTGGCTCGCTATCTGACGCATTCCTGGGACGCCGAGGAGGGCAAGCTCAAGCCGCGAGATGAGAACGAGCGGCGCTGGGGCAGTGGCGAGGTACGGATAACGAGAGTGCGATTGTTGGATGGCGACGGTCGAGAGAAGCAACAGTTCAAAACTGGGGAGCCGCTGACGGTCGAGATGCGCTACCAGGCGGAAAAGCGAGTAGAGCGGCCCGTGTTTGGGCTGGCGATCCACCGCAGTGATGGGACGCACATCACCGGGCCAAACACGCAGTTTGCGGGGTACGAGATTTCCTGGATTGAGGGAGAAGGTGCTGTTAAATACGCCGTTCGCTCCCTGCCGCTGTTGGAAGGAAATTATAGCGTCTCGGTATCTGCGCACAATTGGGAAGATACCAAAACATTTGATTATCATGATCGGCTGTACCCTTTCCGAGTCATTCCCTCTGAAGGGGAGAAATATGGAATTGTCACTCTCAAGGGAGAGTGGCACTGAATAAACTAGGGTTTAGGAGGTTATCGTGATTCAAGACGTACAAGTGATTCCGTTGGCAACTTATATGGACGACCGGGGTTTTCTGACCGAGATCATCCGCGTGACTGGGGGCGATGAGCCGCACGCCGTGGCCCACAAGTTCGGCCAGGTATACCTGGTCGGCGATCCGGTGCGCGGTTCGATCCGCGCCTATCACAAGCACGCCGAGTTGTGGGACTGGTTCTGCATCGTCCACGGCACAGCCAAGTTCGTGCTGGTGGATGACCGTGATGATAGCCCGACCAAAGGTGAGATGATGACAATCGTGACCGGTGAGCGCGCGCCCAAGCTGGTCGTGGTGCCGCCGGGGGTTTACCACGGGTGGATGTCGCTGGAGGACGACACGCTGATGATCAGTGTCGCCAGCCACACCTACAACCGGGAGAAGCCGGACGAGGAACGTATCCCGCCCGATTCG
The DNA here is from genome assembly GCA_003648125.1 of Chloroflexota bacterium. Next base: position 2,794 of record QMOE01000096.1, on the reverse strand, counting down.
TTCGGCGACGTGTGGACGGTCAAGGGACGGTAGCGATGCGTAAAATACTGCTGGTTGGTGGCGCTGGATACGTCGGCTCGGTGCTGGCCGAGGAATTGCTGGAACGGGGCTTTGCGGTCAAGATCCTCGACCGGCTCTACTATGGCGACGACGGTTTGCGCGAGATCCGCGACCGGGTCGAGTTGGTGGTGAGCGATATGCGCGTGATTGACCCCGCTGTGCTGCAAGACGTGGACGCGGTGGTCAACCTGGGGGGGCTGTCGAACGACCCCACGGCCGAGTACAATCCCAAGGCCAACTATGAGATGAACACCGTTGCTTCGGTGCGGTTGGCCGAGATGTGCCGGGAGGCGGGCGTGCGCCGTTACGTTTTTGCCTCCTCCTGTTCCATCTACGACCGGGGCGTGGGCAACGATCAGAACGATTTTGTGCAGGACGAGACCACTCCAGTTGACCCGCGAGCGGCCTACTCTGGCTCCAAGCGGGCGGCCGAGAAGGGGTTGCTCGAGATGGCGGGGGACGATTTTTGCCCGGTCATTCTGCGCAAGGGGACCATCTATGGCTTCTCGCACCGTATGCGGTACGATCTGGTGGTCAACACATTCGTCAAGTTTGCCCTCAGCAAAGGGTACATCAACATCCACTATGGCGGCGAGATGTGGCGGCCGCTGGTGAATGTGCGGGACGTCGCTCGCGCCTACATCGCCGCCCTGCGCGCCGACGATGATTTGGTGCGGGGGGAGATTTTCAACGTCTCGTTCCACAATATGCGCATCTCCGAGTTGGCGCTGCGGGTGCGCGAGGCGCTGCGCGACGTGGGCGTGAACGTCGAGATCCGCGCCGACTATGGCTATCGCGGCGTGCGCAGCTACCGGGTGTCGGCCCAAAAGATACAACGCACGCTCAACTTCCGGCCCAAAGTGACCATTGAGGAGTCGGTGCAGAACATGGTGGAGCAGATCCGGCGGCACGGCTACGATGATTTTGATAATCCCAAGTATTACAATATCCGTTGGATGCGCTTGTTGGAGGAGGCGGCCCAGGTCATCGCCATCACCGGGTCCGTCTTTGAGGCCCCCGCGCGCCAGGGAGAGAGTTAGATGAAGATCGCACTCATCGGCGCTAACGGGCAGTTGGGGAGCGACCTGGCAAAAGTTTTACCTGCTCGCGGGCACGACCTGGTGCCCCTCACCCACGCCCAGGTCGAAGTCACCGACGCCGCGAGCGTGGCAGCGATGATGCAGGAGCACGAGCCAGAGTTGGTGCTCAACATGGCCGCCTTCCACAAGGTGGACGTGTGCGAGGAGGAGGTCGAGCAGACCTTTGCCGTCAATGTCTACGGCGTGCGCAACCTGGCGTTGGCCTGCCGCGCCCACGGCGCGACACTGGCGCACATGAGCACCGATTACGTCTTTGGCGGCGATAAGGCGCGCACCGCGCCCTACGTCGAGACGGACGCGCCAGCGCCGATCAACGTCTACGGGGTCTCCAAGCTGGCGGGCGAGCAGTTCGTGCGTTATCTCTTGGAGCGGTATTTCATCTTTCGCGTCACCGGGCTGTACGGCGTGGCCGGTTCCAGCGGCAAGGGGGGCAACTTTGTCGAACTGATGCTGCGGTTAGCGCGCGCGGGCAAGGACATCCGCGTGGTGGACGATCAGCGTATGACGCCCACCTACACGGTTGACCTGGCGCAGCAGATCGCGGCCGTGATTGAGATGGAGCGTTACGGCCTCTATCACGCCACCAGCCAGGGCGACTGTACCTGGTACGAATTTGCGGCCGAGATATTCCGCCAGAGCGGGCTGCATCCCAACCTGGGCCGCGCCAAGACGGGCGATTTTGGCGAAAAGGCCACCCGGCCGGCCTACTCGGTGCTGGAGAACCGGGCGCTGCAGGGGATGGGGATGGATGTGATGCGTCCCTGGCAGGAGGCGCTGGGGGCGTACTTGGAGGAGCGAGGGTAACAGGTGAGCGAGGAAGGGCACGTATTGGTCATCAGCCACGACGTGGTTGGTGAGCAGATGGCTGGGCCGGGGATTCGGTATTATCACCTGGCACGTGTGTTGGCGCGAGAATTTCAGGTTGTTCTGGCTGTACCTGCCGAGTCCACGCTCAAATCCCATCAGGATTTCGTCGTACTGCCCTATCACTCTGGGGAAGAACCTGCGCTGAAGGATGCTATCCAGCAGGCGCGTGTGGTTCTGGTTCCGGCGGTGCATTTGGTGAGTATCCCCCCGTTGTTGAATTCATCTGTGCCGTTGGTGATAGATGGGTACGATCCTTTCGTAGCCGAGACATTATTTTTGCAACGAGAGACGGACGGGTTGCAGGTCAACCTGGCCCAGGCTTATCTGGCGGGCGATTTCTTTATTTGTGCCAGCGAGCGCCAGCGGGATTGGTGGATGGGCATTTTGGAGGCATACGGGCGAATAAACCCGTACACATTTGATCGAGATCCATCCTTGCGCTGCTTGGTCGACGTGGTGCCGTTTGGGTTGCCGGAAACGTCTCCTCGACATACCCGTCAAGTGCTGAAAGGAACCTGGCCTGGAATTGGGGCGGAAGACAAGATCATTCTTTGGGGCGGTGGCCTGTGGCCCTGGCTGGATCCACTGACCGCTATTCGCGCGCTGGGCCAGGTCTGGCAGCAGCGGCAGGATGTGCGGTTGATTTTCCCCGGAACGCGCCATCCTAATCCTGGGATGAAAAGGATTTCCACTCATAATGAGGCGGCTTTCCAAATGGCACAGGAATTGGGGCTATTGGACAACGCAATTTTCTTCGGGGATTGGGT
>QMOE01000095.1 GCA_003648125.1 Chloroflexota bacterium | reverse complement strand
GGCATCGGCATCCAGCACGAGGGGTACAACCTTTTCGCTCTCGGTCCCAGCGGCACGGGGAAGCGCACCACCATCAGCCAGTTCCTCGACCAGAAAGCGGCCGCCGAGCCAGTCCCTCCCGATTGGTGCTATGTCAACAACTTTGGGCAGCCCCACAAGCCGCGCGCGTTGCGGCTCCCGCCAGGGCAGGGAGCCGTGTTGCGCAAGGATATGGAGCAACTGATCGAAGAACTGCGCACCGCGATCCCGGCCGTCTTTGAAAGCGAGGACTATCGCACCCGCAGGCAGGAGGCCGAGGAGGAACTCAAGGAGCGGCAGGAAAAGGCCTTTGGTGAGATTCAACAACAGGCCCAGGAGCACAAGGTCGCGCTGATCCGCACGCCGGTAGGGCTGGCCTTTACCCCTATGCGAGAAGGCGAGGTCATCAGCCCGGACGAGTTCCAGAAACTGGCGGAGGAAGAGCGAAAGCGGTTTGAGGGGGACATCTCTAAACTCCAGGAGCAACTCCAAGAGATCATATACCAGGTGCGGCAGTGGGAGCGTGAAGCGCGGGAAAAGGTGAAAGAACTGGACCGCCAGGTGGCGATGTCCGTCGTCGAGCACCCGGCGGACGAACTGCGCGAAAAGTACGCCGCACTGCCGGGCGTGGTTGATTATTTGGACGCGGTGCAGCAGGACATTGTCGAGAACGTGGACGAGTTTCGCAAAACCGAGCAAGCTACCCAGTCTATGGGCATGCCGCTACCACCCTCGCTGGCTGGCCCGCCCCTGTTCCGGCGCTATCAGGTGAATGTGCTCGTAGATCACAGCGAGTCCGAGGGCGCGCCGGTGATTTTCGAGGAGCATCCGACTTACAACAACCTCGTCGGGCGCGTCGAGCACATCGCGCAGATGGGGGCGCTGGTGACCGATTTTAATTTGATCAAGCCGGGCGCGCTGCACCGCACCAACGGCGGCTATCTCATCCTGGATGCCCGCCAGTTATTGCTGCAACCTTACGCCTGGGAGGGACTTAAACGCGCCCTCCGCTCGCGGGAGGTGCGCATCGAGTCAATGGCCCAGGCGCTGAGCTTGGTGAGCACCGTCTCGCTGGAGCCCGAGTCCATCCCGCTAGACATCAAGGTCATTCTGATCGGTGAGCGATTGTTGTATTACTTGCTCTATCAATATGATCCTGACTTTGGTGAACTGTTCAAGGTCGAGGCTGATTTTAATGCAAATATGCCACGCAACGAGGGAAATGATCTGATATACGCCCGCTTGTTGGCTACGCTGGCCCGCAAGAACGAACTGCGCCCCTTTGACCGGGGGGCCGTCGCGCGGGTCATCGAGCGCAGCGCGCGGGTGGCAGGAGACACCGAGAAACTCTCCGTCCACCTGCTGGGCGTCGCCGATTTGTTGCGCGAGGCTGACTACTGGGCGGGTGTGTCCGGCAACGGTGCCGTGACGGCGGACGATGTGCAGCGGGCGATTGACGCTCAGATTCACCGCGCCGGCCGGATGCGGGAGCGCGTGCAGGAGATGATCCAGCGGGGGACGATCCTGATTGATACGACCGGCGAGCGCGTGGGGCAGGTGAACGGTCTCTCGGTGATTGAGTTGGGAAACTTTGGCTTTGGGCAGCCCACCCGCATCACCGCCCGCGTCCGCATGGGCAAGGGCAAGGTGGTGGATATCGAGCGCGAGGTGGAGTTGGGCGGGCCTATTCACTCCAAGGGGGTGCTCATCCTTTCGAGCTTTCTCGGCGCTCGCTACGCCGCCGACTACCCGCTCTCGCTCTCGGCCAGCCTGGTGTTCGAGCAATCGTACGGTGGGGTGGAGGGGGATAGTGCTTCGATGGCCGAGCTGTGCGCGCTGCTCTCTGCGTTGGCGGGGCTGCCCGTCAAGCAGTCGCTGGCGATGACCGGCTCGGTCAACCAGCACGGCGAAGCTCAACCCATCGGCGGTGTCAACGAAAAAATCGAGGGCTTTTTCGACGTCTGCCAGGCACGCGGGCTGACGGGCGAGCAGGGGGTGATCATCCCGGCCTCCAACGTGCAGCATCTCATGCTGCGGCGAGACGTCGTCGAGGCGGCGGAAGCGGGCCGCTTTCACGTTTACCCCATGCAGACGATAGATCAGGCTATAGAGCTTTTGACCGGCGTCCCGGCCGGAGAGCGGGACGAGGAGGGGAACTTTGCCACGGGAAGCGTCAACCAACTGGTTAAAGCCCGGCTGATCGAGTTATCCGAAAAGCAACGCGACTTTGCTGCACCTCCTGAGGAAGGAGGGGAGGAAGAGGTGGTTGAGGAGGAAGAAGGCGAAGCATGAGCGAGCAGTATGACGAACCGACGATCCGGCGCATACTGGTGGCGCTGGATGCCTCACGCTACAGCCTGGCAGCGCTGGAGGCTGCGATCGAGTTGGCCGCCGGCCTGGAGGCCGAGTTGCAGGGGATATTTGTCGAGGACGTCAATTTGCTGCGGGCTGCGGGGTCGCCGGCGGCGCGGGAGGTGCAATATCCGTTTGTCGCTGGGGCGCGGTTGGATCGAAAGCGCATGGAGCGGGAGATGCGGGCGCAAGCAGCGCAGGCTCGCCAATCGCTGGTAGCAGCCTGCGAGCACTTGCAGGTCAAGTGGTCTTTCCGAGTCGTGCGCGGGGAGGTCGCGCCGGAGGTGCTGGCGGCGGCGCTGGGAGCAGATTTACTCAGCCTGGGGAAGGCGAGCCGTCCACTCGTCCGGCGGCCGCGGATGGGTTCGACGGCCCGGGCGGCTGCATCTCGGGCTCCCAAGTCTGTGTTCTTGCTCCAGCGCGACGTGGGCATCCAGCCTCCGGTGATGGTGACGTATGATGGCTCGCCCCTCGCTTGGCAGGCTCTGCGGATAGCCGCCCACTTGGCCCGGAGGAAAGGAGGCTGCCTGATCGTACTCGTCGTGGCTGGTACATCGGACGAGGAATACCGCTTGCAAGCCGAGACCGCCGATTGGCTGCGCCAGCAGGGGGTGTTAATACGCTATCGGCGCTTGGCACGCGCGAGCGCGGCGCTACTGACTCGCCAGGTACAGTCCGAGGGGGGCGGTGTGTTGGTGTTGGGCGCTACCCTCTTGCCGCCGGGGGCGCTCCAGACGCTGCTGGATGGGATGGATTGCCCGGTGCTGCTGGTGCGCTAGTCGAATGGGGGTGTGCGTCATTTTCTTGCGCGCCACGGAACGCGGCCAGCGGAGCGCGGCCATCTTGGCCGCATGCGGGCAGGGATGCCTGCGTTCCCAGTCGTGGACGTCCGTGTTCTCAAAAGAAAAGCCCCGCCACGCCAGGAGCATGGTGGGGCTTTTTGCTATGCAGGTGCTACTAGTCCGCCTGGGGGTGCGGCTTCACGTCCACGATATTGGGGCTGGCGGGCGCAGGTTGAGTTTGGGTTTTGGGAGGCTCGATCATCGGCGGCTCGATGTCGCCGTGCATTGTGGTCTGCCCGCGCAGGTAGGCTCCCTCGTTGAGCAGCAGCGAGTTGATGGTCAGATCACCCCACACTCGGCCAGTCTCTAGTATCTCTACCCGGTTGCCGGCAACGTTGCCTTTGACAGCGCCCGAGATAGAAATGTTGTTGGCCTGGATGTTGGCGATGATTTTTGCTCCCTCGCCAATGACCAGGTTTCCGGTGATGTCAATGGTTCCCTCAAAAATGCCGTCAACGCGGACGCCGCCATCGGACTGAACATCGCCCCGGAAATGGGCGTTGGGGCCGATGATGGTCTCAATCTTGGAGGCCGGGGCCGCAGGAGGGGCTTGAACAATGGTTTTCTCTCTTCCGAACACAGGTTTTTCTCCTTGTTTTGAGATTACATTAACTATACGGTTTACATGGTCAGATAATACATCGGCATCAGGTTTTTGTCAATCGTGGCCGACGATACTCCGGCGCGCTTCTGCCAGTGCTTGTTCTTCTTCCTCGCCCAGTGGTTTGGGCGAGAGCCAGCCTTGAATTGGCTTGGCGTAAATGCGCGTCGCGCCCCGGCCATAGAGCGCCGAGACGACGACGCCATTGCCCTCGCCATCCGTCAGTGCTAATGAAAAGCTCTGGTCGCCGCCGGTATCTTGAAAGGCGCGGAAGCGCACCAGCCCCACGCCCTGTACGGTGTGGGCCAGGGTCTCGTCAATCTGCTGGGCGTGCGCTACCAATCGCTGGGTGCGCGCGTTCGTCTCCGTGAGGCGCGAGGTCAGCGCATTTAGCGCCACGGTCAGGTTGGCGTCTTCTCCTCCCCCGCCAGCGAACAGCGCCTCGTTGTGCTGTTGTAAGCGCCTCATTCTGGATTGCAGGTCAAGCAGCCACACGACGCCGACGATCACCAGGATCGTCAAGGCTACTACCCAGATCAACAATGTCACATCCATTATTACCTCCGTTCGACCAGGCTCACGGCGCGGCTTACTCTACCCGTACTGGCCCCAGGATGATTCTGTCGCCAGCCAGGTTACCATCCAAGTCTACCACAGGAAGGCGCTTAAGGGAAGTCATCCCATACATCCCCACTTCCAGCCAATAGTCGCCCGGCGGCAGGTCGGACGGGAGGGGCAGCCGGTAAGGATCGGTCAAGGTCTGCCCAGGCAGCCATTTGGGGAACCACAGGTAGGTGGGGCAGGCTCCACCCAGGGGGGTGTAATCGTGTCCGGCGACGGGGCGACCGGCGCCGTCTATCAGGTGAATGAAAACGGTATAGCTATCGCGGGGGGAGGTCAGGGCGCGCCAGGTGAGGGTGAGGTGCAAGGGTTGTCCTGCTCGGACGGTCAATGGTGCGTCCCAGCGCCCACGCCGCATGTCCTCCCACCCGGCCCGTGCCCGCACCCCGCTCAACGCGATCTGGTTATCCAGGTTCGCCAGCACTCGCACCAATGTGCTCTCCGGGAACACGGGCCTGGCGGGCAGCACGGTGACGGTTGCCAGTTGCGCCGTTGCGCCGCCGGTCGAGAGGTTCAACGCCTCGCGCCCGCCGCTCAGGTCGGCGTAGCCCAGCTTGAGGGGATACTCCCCCGGCGGCAGAGCGAAGGGAACTGGCAGTTCGTATCGCTCCGCCACCACCTCGCCGGGCAGCCATTGGGTCGTCAGCAGGCGGCTGTCGGTGGTCCAACGCGCCTCGACTGGGCCGAGTTGCGCGTAGGGCATCCAGATACCGTCCATTGGCTCCGACACGCTTTGATAGATAGTCAATTCCAGGGGCTGGCCCGCCTGGACAGTGTCGTCCGGCAGGTCATAGCCCAGGACGTGGACGCGGCCGGCGGCCCAGAGGTCGAGCGGGTGGGTGGGGGTGGCGTCCGTCACTGGCGGCGCGACGACCCGGTAGAAGACGCCATCTGGCAGCAGGCGAAAGCCCGCGTCCCGCACCGCCGGCCGGTAGCCGGGCAGGTAGATGGGGCCTTCCTCGATGTGCGCCCAAACTGACTCGACCCAGGGGTTGGCGGTGGAGATGTAGACCAGTTTGACGTCTTGCTCGTCCAGCGGTTCGCCCTGGGTGTAGATGTGAACCCAGAGTGGGGTCAGGTGTTCCCAGTCGGATAAAAGCACCGCGCCTTCACCCCGCCCGGCGAAGCGGTCGTAGACGGCGGCGACGTATTCTTCGGCGGCGGTAAAGTGGCGCAGGGAGATGCCGTGAGTGAGGTCGAGGGCGACCTGGTAGGAAGGTAAAATGAGCAGTGAGCAGAGAATGGCGAGTGGTAAACGACGGGTGCGGCGGGCGAGCAAGTCGAACAGTGACCGGGCGCCGAGTCCAGCGGTGACGGCCAGCGCGGTAAACGGGAGGAGCAGGTAGGCCATCACGTCCTGGACGGTGTTGAGGGTGAACAGCAAATGGGTGGTGAGGAAGGCCAAGATGAGGATAGCCGGCTTGGGCGTGCGGCGGGCGAGCCAGAGCAGACCGGCAGCGACGAGCAGGATGGTCGGCAGAGGAAATTGGAGCCGCAGGAGCGACCAAAAGACCAGCGCCCGGTCGAGTTGGTCGGCCAGGCCAAAGTGGAAGAGGTTGACCCGCAATCCTCTGGCGGTGATGTGGCCCCAGAACCCCTCCCAGGTGCGCATATCGGCGGGGCCGAAGGGGGCAGTGGGGCTGCGTAAGGGATAGTAGAGCAGCGGGGCCAGGCCCAGCAGCAGGCAGCCGGTCAGCAATAGCAGAGTCCGCCATTGGCGCAGGATACGGGGCCGCGCGACCAGGATAAAGATGCCGTAGGCCGGGACTCCCATCAGCGTGATGGGGTGATGGGTGGCCGCCCAGCCCAGCGTGACGGCGAAAGCGGCCAGCCAGCGGTCGCGGCCCGTGTGCCACCAACGAATCAGGAGCCAGAGGTGGGTGATAGCCAGCGCGGCACTGACGATGTGCGCATTGGCGTGGATCGAGTGCTGCCAGAGGTCGGGGGCGGCGACCAGGCTCAATGCGGCAAAGAGTGAGGCGGGGAGAGTGAAACGTGAAGCGTGAGACGTCAGGTCGGAGGTGATGAGGTAGACGGCGGTGACGGCCCACGCGCCCACCGCCGCCGCCAGCAGGTTGGTGCGGAAGGCGATGCTGCCCACCGGAACGATGGTCTGCCAGAGTTTCGCCAGCAGGGTGTAAAAGGCATAGCCCGGCGGGTGGGCTATCCCGGCGATGGCGGGGATAAACTGGTACTCGGATGGGTCGCCAAAGAGAGTCGCCGGGGCCGCGGTGGCGGCGTAAAGGGCGAAGGCGAGCAGGAATACGATGATAGGCGCCGGGCGGAGGCGGGTGTGTTTCATTCTGAAATCTCGATGAGGCCAATGAGCATCTGCAATTCTTCCGTGGAAACGGCCCCGTGCCGTAGCAGTCGCGGGGGATAGGCAGTGCAGTCCAGGATGCTGGAGGGGATGCCTCCTGGACAGGAGCCGCCATCGAGGATCAGGGTAATCCGTCCACTCAACTGTTCCTCGACCTCTCCGGCAGTGACCGGACTGGGCTGCCCGGATATATTGGCGCTGGTGACGGCCAGCACACCCCCTGCGCTCCGAATGAGATCGCAGGCCAGTTCTAGTTCGGGCACGCGCACGGCTACGGTGGGGCCAGGGCTGATTGCATTGGGCACGATTTTTGTTTTGGGTAGCACCAGGGTCAGTCCGCCGGGCCAGAAGCGAGCGATCAATTGCTTGACCTGGTGTCTAAACTGAGGCAGGAGTACAGCGACACGGTGCAATACATCGGCATCGGAGAGCAGGAGTGAAATAGGTTTGCCTGATGGTCGCTGCTTGGCTTTGTACAGACGATTTATGGCGTCCGCGTTCCACGGGGATGCTGCCAGGCCGTAGACGGTGTCGGTGGGAAAGGCGACCAGTCTTCCGGCTTTCAATATCTCGGCGGCATGGCGCAGTGCGGAGCCGTGGCTGGCGGTGATAATTTCTGTTTCCATCGTATCTGTCTGTGCAAACAATTGGTTCAGAGGTATCTGCCTCGAAAATAGCCTCATCTCTGTAGGTCACGCTTGTAGCGTGACGGATCAGAGTCGTCACGTTAAAAACGTGATCTACATTTTCGTCCTCGAGGATGTGTAAGCGCTCGTGACAACT
>QMOE01000094.1 GCA_003648125.1 Chloroflexota bacterium | reverse complement strand
CCGTCGAAGCGCCTGCGCTGAGCACCGTCGAAGCGCCTGCGCTGAGCACCGTCGAAGCGTACTCAAAGCACACGTCGCGGAACTCGATCTCGCCCCGCACGTCGCCGGATGGGATGAACGTACCCGCGTCCACAGGCTCACGCTCCTCCTTGATCAGCTTGACCACCCGTTTGTACGAGACCATGCCGGTGGACATTTGCACGATCAGCCGGCCCAGGTTGCGCATCGGCCAGATCAACCACACGACCAACCCGGCATAGGCCAGGTAAGTCCCCACCGTGATGGTGCCGTCTATCGTCATCAACGCGCCGATGAAGAAGCCAGCCAACATCTGCGCGCCGCACAGGATGTCCGAGAGCGGCCAGAACAGCGAGTGCAACGTCAACAGACGCCGCCCGCGCAGGAACTGCTCCCAGTTGTCCTGCTCGAACTTTATCTTTTCGTAATCCTGGCGGGCGAACGCCTTGACTACCCGCACGCCGGTCAGGTTCTCTTGCAACGTGGTCGAGAGCTTGGCTTCTTGTTCCTGAAACTTTTCATAAGCCTTTGAGACCCGCTTGAAGAAAAAGACCGATGTGAGCGTGATCACGGGCACGACCACGATAGAGAGCAACGCCAGGCGCGTGTTCAGGCTCAGCACGGCCACAAAGTTGATCACAAAGAGCAGCACGATGCGTCCCGCGCCGATGGCCTGGTCGGCGAAGAAGCGGCGCACGGCGTCCACGTCCGAGGTAGAGCGTTGGATCAACTCCCCCGTCTTGGTCTGGTCGTGATAAGTGAACGTCATACGCTGAATGTGGTTGTACAGATAATTGCGCAGCCGGCGCGCGACTCCCTCCGCGGTCAGAGCGGCCCACCGCCCACTGAGGAAGGAGAACAAGCCCTGAACCAGCGCCAGCCCCACGAAACCCAGCCCGATCAGCGCCAGCGTGCGGTCGAATCGCTTCTGGGCCAGCACGTCATCCACAAAGTAACGCAGCAACAAATAGTTGCCCGTGCGGAGAGCGGCTGCCACCCCCACACCGATCACCGCCCCCAGATAGGCCAGGCGGAAATCTGCCATCATACGCCACAGCCCAACCAACCGGTTGTCTGAGACTGTTTTTTTGAAATTGAATTCGTAAAGCGACATAGTAATCTCCAAGCAAGTAGGCAAATGTGCCAATCCACTCATCCTGCCAATCCGGGTTCCCCCAACAACGATTCCAACTCCACCAGCGACGTCTCCGGGTCAACGAACTGTACCGTGTGAATGCCCAACTCGCTGGCCATGTCCACGTTGTACACCATATCGTCCAGGAAAACCGCCTGCCCCGGCTCAACCCCCAAGCGCTCCAACGCCAGGTGAAAGACGGCCGGGTCGGGTTTGCGCAGGCCCACCTCGGATGAGTTGATGTAGACGTCAAACTCGGCGTGGATGTCAAAGCCGTGCCGCTCGTGCACCCGCTCGGCCTGGCCAGGCATGGCGTTGGAGAGCAGCGCCACCAGGTAACGGCCGCGCAGGGCGCGCACGGCGGCGGCCACTTGCGGGTAGAACCGGTCGCCGGAGTAGAACTCGGCCATAAAGCGGCGCCCCGCCTCCGCGTCTGGTAAGCCCAGCCGCTCAGCGATGCGGGCCACGTACTCCTCTCTGTCAATCGCGCCAATCGAAAGCTGCCGCCAAATCTGACCCCATAGCGCACGGGGCAAGAGGCCAGCTTCCAATCCCAACCGCCGCTCCCAGGCCGCGACGTGCCCGTCATCCGGCAGCGCCTCCAGCACGCCGCCCCAGTCAAAGATGACGGCTCGAACGTCCGGTACAGGCTCGCGGACAGGATCGGGCACGGGGATACCCAACTCGCGCAACTGTTTGCGCAGCGGAGCCAGCCCACGGAAGCGCAGCGCGTGCAACCCAATCTGCCGGGCCGCCGCCACGTTCATCCGAAAGTCATCCACAAAGACCGCCTCCTCAGCCCGCACGCCCAGCCGCGCCAGCGCCAACTCAAAGATGGCAGGGTCGGGCTTCATCAGCCCCTCCTCGGCAGAGATGACGATGACATCAAAAGCATCGGCGATGCCCATCTCCTCCACAAATCGGCGCAAGTGAGAGGGGGCATTGCTGAGCAAGGCCGTGCGGAACCCGGCACCACGCAGGCGGCGGATGAGGGACACTAACTCCTCGTCCAGCCGGTCGCCCGACCAGAAAGCATCTCCCAACTCTTTTGCGTCCCCATCCCATCCTAATCGTCGCGCCACGTCTTCCCAGAACTCGATGTAAGTGATGCGCCCCAGTTGCACGTCGTCCCAGCGCGGGTTGCCGAACACCGCTGCGGATAAACCATCCGCTTCCAGGCCCAGCCGTCGCTCCAACTCACGGCGCGGCTCCCGCGTGACCGTGCGCATCAGCACGCCGCCAAAGTCGAATATGAGCGTTTGAATCACGATTCTTGTCTCCTTTCAGTTGCGGAGAATAACGCGGCCAGTTCCCCAAAGCTATTCAGCACGACCACCCGCTCGTGGGCCACGATCTCTGCCTGCTCAAGCGTCCAAGTGCGCGAGTGCGGGATGTGGATGGCGCCTAGCCCGGCTTCCAGCGCGGGGTTGATGTCGGAGCGCGGGCTGTTGCCGATCATCCAGGTGCGCTCCGGTTCCAACCCATATCTGTCCACCAGTTCGCGGAACACCTGCGCGTCCTTCTCCGGCACAACGTGTACCCCATCGAAGAAACGCCTCAGACCCGACCGCGTCACTTTATCCTCCTGCACCTCATGATCTCCCTTGGTCAGCAGGAGCAAACGGAAACGACCATTGAGCCGGGGCAGAGTCTCCTCCACGCCGTCGAGCAGCACGATGGGGGGCGACATCACCAGTTGAGCGACCTCCCGCACCCGGTCCGATACTTTGGCCAAGGCTGATTGTCCGTGCCGCTCGCACAACCGCTCGTAGGCGATGACCATATTCTCGGCAAACTGAAGCGGCCCGTACCCGGTCAACGGGACGCGCTCCCGCTCGACCTCGTCCACGGCACGCTCCGCTTCCTCCTGGCAAAAGTCCAACGTCGCCATCAGTTCTCCGAACTCGGCGATGCACTGCTGGTAGTAAGCCTCGTTCTCCCAAAGCGTGTCGTCGGCGTCAACGATCAATGTCGGTATCATCAGGTTCCTCCTCAATCAATTTCCACAGACTGTGTGCTCAAGTCTCTACCAGGGCGCAGTTCTTTCTCGTAGGTAATGTACTGACGATCCACGCGCATCCCGGCCTTTTTGTAGAGATCGAGAGCGCCAGTGAGGCTCTGCGCGTCCACGCCCAATCCCACTTTGCGCTTGCCGCGCCGGTACAGTTCGCCAAAGCTGTGACGCAGCAAAGCCAGAGCAACTCCTCGCCGCCGCCACGGTCGCCGCACACCCAGCGAATCAACCCATCCCATCTCTGGATCCTCCGCCGTCTTGGGGCAACATAACGACATGCCGGCGATTTCCTCCCCATCCATAGCCAGGAACCAGAGCGACGGGTCGTGATCAGGATTGTTGTCTATCCAATGCACCCACTCCTGGTATTCCTCCTCAAGAGGGTGCTCCACGTACCCCCAGTGATCCTGGAACGCATCGCGGTCTGCCAGGACGAGGGCACGCATATCCCGGTCGCGGACAAAGGCGCGGATGGCGATACCATCCGGCGCGACAGTCTCCGGCGGTGAACCATTCATCTCAATGAGCATGTGAAAACTGTGACGCACCAACTGGTAACCCTGCGCACACAGCAACTCCTGCGCCGCCTCATCGGTGTTCAACCTGTCCTGCACCAGCACCACGCGGGTTCCTTCCGGTGCTTTGAGGACAGCCTGCCGTCCGCGCTCCTCCGCCCAGCGGCAGAGGGCTGTGCCGATACCCTGGCCCTTGTATTCGGGGTGCACATCCCCCGCCACATAGACGCGCACGTGCGGTTCCGCGTCCCACAACGCAGTGCGGCCCACAAGACTACCGTCTGGCGCGAGCACGACCAGCGTGTCGGTCTCCATATTGAAGGTGGGAGCCGACCAATCGTTGCGAATTTCGTGCGCTTCGGTGCGCGGTTTGCCGGTTTGCTCGATTGAGCAGACGTTCACAAGATCAACGACGGCTTCCACGTCGTCCAGCGTCGCTGGACGAATGTCAAAGTTATCAGATAATGATAACGTTGCAGACATTGTTTATCCTCCGTTTTGTAAAAGCATCCAGTAACCAAACAAAAAGGCCGTGGACAATGCCCACGGCCTCGCAAAGCATACTGGAAAAAAACAAGGCCGTGGGCGTCGCGTGCGCCCCCGGCCTGTGATGACTTGTATCAAGCCCTCAACGAATAGGCGCACTGCGACAAGGCAGCATCACATCCCCGCCGTTATCACGGGGCAGAACTGCGCTGATGATGAACATTGCCTTGCGCATTAAACACCTCCTCATAAGATGAGCGGCATTATACCCTAGTACGAGAGGTTGTCAAGTCCATTGAAACGGCTATAATTGTGGCGATTGACGTTATTACAGGCAGTGCTATGAAAAACAATCCCTTACCGAGACTGGACAAAGATAAATCGTTGAGGCAGAAACTGCTCCCACTTTGCCGCCTCAAACCCGGCGAAATTTGGATTGACTCTGTCAACGATCACAAGATCGGATGTCTGGACGCAACGAATTCTCTAGACGTAGAGAGACTTTTGGACGGCACCCTAGCAAAACTCGCCATCCACGATCCACCTTACAACCTGGTCGCTTTTCGGGAAAGAAAGCTGGACGAGTACATAGACTGGTGTAAAAAGTGGGTCGCTAATACCTGGCGTGCTTTGGATCAGGATAGCGCTTTGTACATCTGGATTGGCGCCGATCAAAGAAATCACTATCAGCCATTGCCAGATTTCATGATCATGATGCGCGAATTTGATTTTGAGCCGAAAAGTTTTCTGACCATGAGAAACCAGAGAGGATACGGCACCCAAAAGAACTGGATGGCTGTTCGACAAGAGTTACTTTACTATGCAAAAGGCAACCCATTCTTTCAAGTGCAATACACGGACATCCCCAAAATACTGCGCGGCTACTATAAAAAAGTGGGGGAACGAATCACTGAGAATTTGGAACGGAGCAAATCAAACACCATTCGGCCTGGGAACGTTTGGGTTGATATCCAACAGGTTTTCTATCGCTTGGAAGAAAATGTGTCCGGTTGTTATGCCCAGAAACCGTTAAAAAGCATAGAGCGCATCATTCAAGCCAGTTCCACACCCGGCGACCTGATCATAGATTTCTTTAGCCATTCAGGCACAACACTCATCGCCAGCGAGTTGCACAATCGCCGCTGCTTTACTATTGACATTGATCCCATCTACTGCGAAATCAGCATCCGCAGATTGGAGCGACTGAGAAAAACGGGCAAACTCGGATGGCAAAATGGGCATCCATTCGAGCATGACTTGCCAGACGTTGAACTTGCAGAGCGTCGTGAAACAGCAGAGAAATCTGTCGAGATACCACAACAGCTTCAACCACAATTGATCTAGAAGGAGACAGCGTGGAGAAACTGAAAGCCGATCTAGAAACGCTCATTGACGAGTTGCAAAATTCCGCCGAGTTCAGAGGCCGCCTTGAAAACCTCATGTCCGTCTACCCCTTTAACGAATACGAGTATATCATTTCAACTTTGCTGGGCGAAGGAATTTTAACAACCAGCGACTATTACGAACTACGAGACGAGTACATAGCCAGGAATATGTATCTCTACATTTTCGAGATAGGTGCCCCACGTGGATTTGGCGAGAAATGGGCACAGGGACAACTTAAATCTCTTGTGCCTGCCCTACAAAAGCCCACTAGAAAGTTAGATCCTGATTATTCTGGACAGTACGACTTTTCCCTGGAGGCCAACGGCCAAAAGATCAAAATAGAGGTAAAAGCTTCACGAGCAGTGGACTCTGACAGCAATGAACCACTCTATGTAAAAGCTCTGCCATCGGGTTCAAAGAAACGCTTTGATATGAATTTTCAGCAGGTGAAACCAAGATATTGTGACGTCTTTGTGTGGGTTGCAGTATGGCGCGACAGAATTCGCTACTG
Organism: Chloroflexota bacterium; assembly: GCA_003648125.1. Next base: position 1,511 of record QMOE01000094.1, on the reverse strand, counting down.
GGTTTTGGCTTCAAAAGAAGTGGAAAACAACCGCTACTATTCGACTGGGCAACATCGTGGTAACGTCGGAGAGGGGCAATTGCACATAAATCAAAATAACATTGACGACTTGAAAAAATACGAGGTTGCAGCTAACGAACTCTATGACAAGATTCTGGACGCATACACCCGCCAGCAAGATGGTGAAAGACAAAGAGGATAAATGATCCAATACGACACCCCCATCAACGGTAACGACGCCACTTTCGAGCAGGTGGTACTGCAAACACAAATCCCCGTCGTGGCGGTGTTCTGGTCGCCGCAAGTCCCGCGCCAACAACTTGATGCCGTGTTAGAGCAAACCGCGCGCGAGTACGCGGGCCAGGCGCTGGTGGTCAAGTTGGACGTGGGAGACGCCCCCCAGGCACAGGCCAGGTACGGCATAGACAGCTTGCCCCAATTCCTGTTCTTCCGCCAGGGGACACTGGTGGCGCGGGCCAGAGGCATGCCCACGGCGGAGATGCTGCGCCCGTGGGTCGAGTACCTGCTGGAGCGAGGGCCAAAGCCAGCGACGAGGAAACCACCGGCGGGCGATAGCCGTCCACTCGTCGTGACAGACGCCGACTTTGAGCAACTGGTGCTCAAGGCCCAAGCACCGGTACTGGTGGATTTCTGGGCCGCCTGGTGCGGGCCGTGCCGCATGGTCGCACCGGTGGTCGAGCAACTGGCGCAAGAGTTCACGGGACGGGTGCTGTTCGCCAAGCTGGACGTGGACGCCAATCAAATGACCGCCCAGCGATATGGGGTACAATCCATCCCCACACTGCTCATCTTCCGCGACGGGCAGCCGGTGGAGCGGATAGTAGGTGTGCAACCGGTACACGCGTTGCGCCAGAAATTGGAGGCATTACTATGATAGAATTCTTACAGGCGAATTGGGCAAGCCTGGCAATGTGGGCCGGGATCGTGACCCTCTTTCTGCTGCTGCGCAATCGAGCCACGCGCATCGGCGGATTGGACGAAATACTGGGAAAAGGAGAGCCGGTCATCGTGGAAGTGTTCAGCAACACCTGAACACCCTGCCTGCTGGCCAAGCCCATCGTGGATGGGCTGGAACGCGATCTGGAGAATCAAGCGCGGGTGGTGCGGCTGAGCGTACTCAGCAAACTGGGGCAACAAATAGCGCAACGTCACGGCGTGAGGGGCGTGCCCACGTTCCTCATTTTCGACGGTCAGGGCAACCTGATCGAACGGCAAACTGGTTTCCCCAACAAGAACAAAATCAAAGCTTTGCTCACAGGGACAGTTTAGATCGCTATGAACCGGGACGCATTCGAACGCCTCATGGCCGAGGCATTGGACGCTCTCCCCGCCCCCTTCCGGGAAAAACTGGACAACGTCCAGGTGGTGGTGGAGGACTGGCCGGACCGGGAGACGATGCGACTGGCGGGGATGCGTCCCCCGACGCAAATCCTGGGCCTTTACCACCGCGTCCCCCAGACAAAGCGCCCCCACCACTATGGCCTGCTTCT
>QMOE01000093.1 GCA_003648125.1 Chloroflexota bacterium | reverse complement strand
TAAGTTGAGTAAGGAGTGAGATATGGGTCTACGAAATCTCTTCAAGCCCCGTCAGGACAAATTTCTGCGCCTGATCATCGAGCAAGCGGCCAAGACTCTGGAGGGCATGGAGGCTCTCACAGAGTTCATGAAAGCTCCCAGTGAGGAGACGGCCAGGCAGGTGCGCAAGGCTGAGAAAGAGGCCGACGAGCTGCGCCGCATCCTGATTGACGAGCTTAACCGCACCTTCGTCACCCCCATTGACCGCGAGGACATCTTTGCCCTGTCGCGGGCCGTTGACGACGTCATAGATTACGCGTATACCACTGTGGAAGAGATGACGATCCTGAACGTGCAGCCTACTCCTTACTTGCGGCGCATGGTGTCGCTGTTGGAGGATGCGGCGACCGAGCTTCACATGGCCATGCTGCGCCTGCAAGGGCATCCTGGGGTGGCCAGCGAGCACGCCATGCGGGCCAAGGCGCTGGAGAACCGGGTGGAGACTGTTTACCGCGAGGCTTTGGCCGACTTGTTCAACGGACCAGAGGACGTCCACCATATAGTGCAGATGCTCAAACTGCGGGAGATATACCGGCATCTGAGCAACTGCGCCGACCGGGGTGATGAGGCGGCGAACATCATCTCCGACATCGTGGTGAAGATGACGTAGGCACCCGAAGGGAGAATTGTACTCGGTGGTGATCGCAGACTTCGGCTATTGGTCGCTGGCACTGGCCCTGGCTGCGGCGCTGTACGCGGCCGTAGCCTTCATTGTGGGAACCAGGCGAAACTATCCCCGGCTGGCATCCAGTGCGGACAAAGGCATGGTCGCCGCCTGCGGCTTGGTCACACTGGCAGTGGCCATCCTGGCCTACGCGCTGGTGACCCGCCAGTTCCAGGTCAAATACGTGTACGACCACACCTCAACCATCCTGCCCCTGGTTTACACCCTCTCGGCTCTGTGGGCCGGACAGGAAGGCTCACTGCTCCTGTGGCTGTGGTTGATATCGGGATTCGCTCTGGTGCTGATGACACAACGCGGGCCGTGGCTGACCCCTCTGCGCCCCTATGCAATGGCCGTGCTGGCTGTCACCCAGGCCCTCTTCACTGCGGTTCTGGTCTTCGAGACGAACCCTTTTGCCCGGTTGCCAACGGCCCCAACCGAGGGCTTTGGGCTGAATCCCCTGTTGCAGAACGTGGCTATGGTCATCCACCCGCCGCTGATCTTCGTCGCTTACGCGGCGTTCACCGTGCCTTTCGCCCTGGCGGTGGCCGCCCTGATCACCGGCCGTCTGGATGGGAGCTGGCTACGCAGCGCACGCCCGTGGAGTCTGTTCGCCTGGGGCACGCTGGGGGTAGGCATCCTCCTCGGTGCGTGGTGGGCGTACCGCGAACTGGGCTGGGGCGGCTACTGGTCTTGGGACCCGGTGGAGAACTCCTCGCTCATCCCCTGGCTGACCGGCACGGCAATGCTCCACTCGATGATGGCCGAGGAGCGGCGGGGGATATTCAGAACGTGGAACGTCGGTTTGATCACCACCACTTTCCTGCTGTGCGTGTTCGCCACTTTCATTACCCGCAGCGGATTCATCCAGTCCGTGCACGCTTTCAGTCGCTCACACGTCGGCTACTATTTCTTGGGATTCATCGCCGCCTGGCTGGCGCTGGTGATCGGCCTCGTCCTCTCCCGTCACCGTGAACTGGCCGGTAAGCAAGATTTGAGAAACCTGCTCTCCCGCGAGGGAGGATTACTGCTGAGCAACCTTCTGTTCGTGGGCATGGCCCTGGCCGTGCTGCTGGGCACGCTGTTCCCGGCCATCATGGAGATCGTGTACGGCACCCCGGCGGCCCTGGGCCAGGCATTTTACGAGCGGGCGATAGGCCCGCTGGCGCTGATAACCGTCGTCCTCGCCGGAGTCTGTCCGCTGCTGGCCTGGGGCGGAACGCGGACTGACAGGTTGAAACGTAGGCTGATCGTGCCCGCCGGTGTCGCTGTCCTGGTCGCCATCGGCCTTGTCGTTGGCGGGGTGCGCCACGCCCTCGCTGTGGTCTCCTTCAGCGTGTGCGCCTTCGTTGCTACGTCCACCTTGATTGAACTTGTGCACGGGGTTGTCGTCCGGCGACAGAGAGGGAAAAACCCCGTGCTGGCCCTGGTCAGGCTGATGGGCAAGGCCCGCCGCCGGTACGGGGGCTACCTGGTGCACCTGTCCATCGTACTCATCTTCGCCGGGATTACCGGCTCGTCGGTGTACAGGACTGAGCGGCTGGTGGCCCTCAACCGGGGAGAAAAGGTCACCGTTGGCGGCTACACCCTGATCTACGAGGGCATCGAGTTCGAGACTCTGCCCGATAAAGAGCGCGCGCGGGCGACCCTGCGCGTGATGCAAGGAGAGCGCCCGCGAACCGCGTTGTCGCCGGAGCTTAACCTCCATTCCAACATGCAACAGCGGGTCTCGGAGGTGGCCGTGCTGAGCACGCTCCGAGAGGACTTGTACGTCGCCTTGATCGGATGGGAGGAATATGGAGAACTGGCCTCTTTCCTGATTCTGGTCAATCCACTGGTGATGTGGCTGTGGATTGGCGGAGGGCTGATGGTGGCGGGCACAGTGATCGCCTTCTGGCCGAGGCAGACAGGTGGAGACCGCCGATGATCCGGGTACGGGGATTGGAGAAGACTTTCGGGAACACGGTTGCCCTGTGTGGGGTGGACCTGGACGTGGCCGGCGGGGAGTTCCTGATAGTCGTGGGGCCTAACGGCGCGGGCAAGACCACCCTCATCCGCGTCCTCGCCACGCTCAGCAGGCCGACGGCGGGGGAGGTGCGCATCGGCGGGCTGGACACGGTCCACGATGCAGTGGCCATCCGCCGCCGGCTGGGGATGGTCTCGCACCAACCGCTGCTCTATGAGGACCTGACCGCCGCTGAGAACCTGGCTTTCTACGGGCGGATGTACGACGTGCCCAATCTTCCGCGCCGAATCAAGGAGCTACTCGACCAGGTGGGGCTGATCGCGCGGGGCGACGATGCAGTGCGCACCTTCTCGCGGGGGATGCAGCAACGGCTGGCCATCGCCCGCGCCCTTCTCCACGATCCGCCCCTGCTCCTGATGGACGAGCCTTTCACCGGCCTGGATCAACAGGCCGCGGCCATGCTCAGCCGCGTGCTGGAAAGCGTGGGCACGAGCGGGGCGCGCACGGTGGTGATGACCACTCACGACCTGGAGCGTGGGCTGGCTATGGGCGACCGGCTGGTCATCCTCGCCCGTGGTCAGATCGTTTACCAGGCCCGCCGTGACGAACTGGACGCTGCCCGCCTGGGCGATACCTACCGGCGCGTCACCCGCCCCTGATCGCCGCCATCTGCTATCAGCCATCAGCCATTTGCCATCCATGAACTATCTACGCAAAGTCTGGGCCATCGTCTGGAAAGACCTGCTCACCGAGCTGCGCACCAGGGAGATGATCAGCTCCATGCTGGTTTTCGCCCTGCTGGTGCTGTTCATCTTTAACTTTGCCTTCGAGCTGCGCGTCGAGCAGGTAATGGCCGTCGCCCCCGGCGTGCTGTGGGTGACCTTCACCTTCGCCGGCATGTTGGGCCTGAACCGCGCTTTCGTCCTGGAGAAAGACCGGGGCTGCCTGGATGGGTTACTCCTCAGCCCGGTGGACCGCAGCGCGATCTATTTCGGCAAGATGCTGGGCAATACTCTGTTCATGCTCATCGTCGAGGCCATCGCCCTGCCCGTGTTCGTCGTGCTCTTCAATTTGCCCTTTCCTCCGCTTCTGCCGGTCGTCGTCCTCCTGGGCACGGTTGGGTTCGCCGGGGTGGGGACGCTGTTCTCGGCGATGACCGTGCATACCCGCGCCCGTGAGGTGCTGTTGCCCGTGCTCCTCTTTCCCGTCGTCGTTCCGGTCATCATCGCCGCTGTCAAGCTCACCGCCGGCTTGTTGGACGGCGTATCTCTGAGCGAGATGATGCACTGGCTGCATCTGCTCGTCGCCTTCGACGTTATCTTCTTGGCCGTGGCTTACATGACCTTCGATTACGTGGTCGAGGAGTAGGTCTGACTTACCAATTTACCCACCCATCCCCAGCGCCCGCTTGATGGCCTGCCAGCATCCTTCCGGCTCCTCGGGTGGTTGTGGTGGTTCGGGTGGCTGTGGTGGTTCGGGCGGTTGTGGCGGTTCCGGGGGCGGCGCGATAGCCTGCAAGTAAGCCTGGCGGACATCGGCGCGGCCTGCACCCTGGGTATTGGCCTCGAAGCCCAGGTCCTTAGCTGTCTGCATCAGCAGGTCCTTGACTTGAACGGGCGTGAGGGTAGGATCTGCCTGGAGCAGCAAAGCCACGGCACCGGTGGCGTGCGGGGTGGCCATGCTGGTCCCCGATGCTTGGGTGTAGTAATCGTCCACCGGGAAGCCCATCGTTGTACCACTGGCACGCGGAGCGACGATGTCCACACCGGGGAAAGCCACGTCGGGCTTGGTGCGGCCGTCGCTGGTGGGGCCGCGCGAGGAGAACGAGGCCACGTCGTCCAGCTTGTCCGACGCGCCAATGGTGATCACCTGCCGTGCGCATCCTGGCGAGCCCACGGTCTTCTCATTGGGGCCGAGATTACCGGCGGCGACGCAGAGCACCACACCCGCCGCCACTGCCGCATCGCACGTCTCGGAGAGAGCGTCGGTGCCGTCGCATGGACCTGGCCCACCCAGTGAGAGATTGATTACCTGTACCCCCTGGTCAACCGCCCACTCGATACCGGCCATCACCCAGCTCATCATCCCGGAGCCCTCAGCGTCGAGCACTTTGGCCACGTACAGGCTGGCCTCCGGGGCGACTCCCCGGTACTTCCCGCCCTGCACCGAGCCATCACCGGCGGCGATGCCCGCCACGTGAGTGCCGTGCCCATGGTCATCGTGGTGACTGCCCACCCCGCGCACGAAACTTGCCCCGGCCACGATCCGGCCCGCAAAGTCCGGGTGATCGGGATCAATACCCGTGTCCACGATCCCGATTTTCACTCCCTGCCCACGCACTCCATCTGCCCACACCGCCGGCACGCCGATCAGGGGGAGAGATTCGTGCAAGCAGGTATGCACCGGCAAGTCCTGCCAGATGCGCACCACACTGTCGTCCTCACTCAAAGTCTGAACGTCGGCCGGCCTGACGCGCATGGCCACTGCGGGCAGCAGTTTATACCGGAAATCGGGAGGCACTCCCGGCACGAGCTTCTGAGCGGCTACTACCCCAGTCCGGTACTTGACAATGATGGGGATTGTTTCCCCGGCCGGCATGGCGGCCATCGTCTGAGCCAACCCCTTGCTGATCTTCTCTGCGCTCATGTTCTACCCCTTTCTGTGTGAAGAGCTACCCTTCCCACGTGTGTACTGGCCGATCTTCCTCCAGAACCTCGATCCAGGGCTCGTCAACCAGTGACAAACACGCAATCGCTGGCCCCTGAATCGCCAACCGGCGGGTGAGCCGGAATCGCTGCCGTACCTCGATGCCTCGCTCTGCTAGGAGAGCGACGTACTGACTGGAATCACCGGTGGTGCGCACGATGAGATGTACCTGCGCATCCCCCCTGGCTTGCAGCTTCTCCAACAATTCGGCTGTTACCTTTGCCATAGTTTCACCTCCCGCCCTCTCGTGCTCATCCCCATGATACCACCGACCGGCAAATAGGTCAAGACTTTCTGACAACGAAACGACCCAAAAAGCCGTCCTCGCCAACAGTGACGAGGACGGCTCATGGCAATCCTATAGACAGCAACACTTGCACCGAACCGTGCTCAGTGTTCCCCCCAAGCGACAACCTTACTCCGACCTGGCGACTTCCTTCTCCAAAGCAACGAGACTCTCGCGCTGCCCTTCCACCAGTTCAATGTAGGTCCGCTTAAAAGCCGCTTGTTGTTCGGCTGCCTTCTCCGGCTGCTCCAGGGCAAGCATTTGCAAGATGGCGTCCATTACCGAAGCCATCGAGCCCAAAGATGGCATCGTGGTCACAGATTTACTGGGACAGATAATCGCCAGATCAACCACGTGAGCGACCGGGGAGGTGTGTGTGCTGACCAGGCCCACCGTCTTGGCTCCTCGCTCGCGGGCGAACCGGATCGCACCGGCTGTCTCGACCGCGAGTTTGGAATGGCTGAGTCCGACTACCACGTCACCGGCGGTCAGCTTATCCAGAGCCAGAGCCAGAGCCACCGTGTCGCCGCTGAGGGCCTCCGCTTGTAATCCCTGCAACCGGAGACGGGTAACGAAGAAACGAGCCATATCCAGGACCTCGCCCTGGGCGACGACGTAGATGTTCTTCGCTGCTTTCAGGGTAGCAACAGCTTGCTGTACCGTGTCGGCGGGAATGTTCATTATGGATTGCTCAATGTTCTCCCGCTCTTTGAGCATGATCGCGACGAAAGGACTTTCCGCTTTCACTTTGCCCGCAGCAAACTCGTGGGCAGTCTTTATTTCATCCTTGACCAAGTCCTGCACCTCGCGTGCCAGTGCAGGATAGCCGGCGTAGCCAATGTCCTGCGCAAAACGGACCACCGTAGCCACGTCTACATCGAGGTGATGGGCCAGCCGCGAGGCAGTCATGAAGGCCACATCGCAGTGTGACTCCATCAAGAAGTCGGCGACTTTTTTCTTATTAGGCGATAGCCGCGCATACGCTTGTCGTATTCTTTCTCGAAACATGTGACTCGCTCCCCTCTTTTGTATGTATTATCATTGAGCTCCCTTCCTCGTTGGAAGTTCTCCACGATTCTTGAAACAGAGTATACCCTGTTTGTCGGTATCTGTCAAGTCTCCCACTCTTCTTGCAGCGAAGTGCCCGGCACCTGGACTTGACAGTTTTGAACAAATGGGGTATCCTCAGAGCCGTCTGGTGACGATGTGTGAGGAGGAGTCGAGAGAATGAAAAGCATCCCAGCCTGGCTGAGCGCCGCGCTGCGAACAGGGATTCTCCCCCTGCTGATCGTGATGATCAACCTGATACAATTACACCCGGCTGCGGATGTGCCGGCTGTTAACCAGATGCCCCGCCAATATACACTGAGCGCCCGACATGGCACCCGTTCGCCAACGGAGACCACCCAACCCACCCTCTCGCCAACGGCTACTCAACCATCTCCCACGGCAACCCCAACCGCGACGCCAACTCTCACACCAACCGCAACCAGGACACCCACGGCGACTCCGACCAGTACCCCCACGCCGACGGCAACGCCTACACCGACCCCACTGCCCACTCCCGATGGTGTTGCCCGCCAGGTGCGCGTGCCGATTCTGATGTACCATCATATCGCCGTCCCTCCCCCAGACGCCGATATCTACCGCCGTGACCTCTCAGTTACGCCGGAGAATTTTGCTGCCCAATTGCAGTATCTGGCCGAACAGGGATACCAAACGATCACTTTGTACGACCTGGTCTATTACCTGGCTCTGGGCTGGCCATTACCCCCCAAACCGATCATTCTCACTTTCGACGACGGCTACCGTGACAACTACACACACGCCTTTCCGCTGCTCCAAGAATACGATTTCGTAGGCACTTTCTTTATCCTGACCGAACCCATTGACCAGAAACACGAGGAATACTTGACTTGGAATCAGGTGCGG
>QMOE01000092.1 GCA_003648125.1 Chloroflexota bacterium | reverse complement strand
TGTTACTACCGACGGTTGAAACCGTGCCTGAGGAGCTAAAGCTAGCTGTCCACGCAGGTGGACAGGCGCGCTCACGCGGGTGGGCGCTTGGCTGCAAGCCCTCCAGAGGCGATTCACTACCCGACATCTTGACCCTCCCGCAGGTTCAGAAGCGCAAACCTGCGGGAGGGTTACCGATCAAACGGTATGCCGAACCTCTCGACGCCCAACTGCCTGGCCACATGCCCGGTATTGCGCAGCCGCATCCCGTTGAGGATAACGGCCAGCGAGGCCCCCACGTCGGCCAGGATCGCCATCCACAGCGTCGCCACGCCCACCACCGCCAACACAAAGACGGCCGCCTTGATCGCCAGCGCAAAAGCGATGTTCGCCCGGATGGTGCGCCGGGTGCTCCGGCTCAAACGCACGATGAAGGGCAACTGCCGCAGATCGTCCCCCATCAGCACGACGTCGGCGGTCTCCATCGCCTGCGCCGACCCGGCCCCGCCCATCGCGATGCCCACCGTGGCCTGGGCCAGCGCCGGCGCGTCGTTGACCCCATCGCCCACCATCGCCACCCCCGTCTCGCCCGCCGCCAGTTCACGGATGGCAGCGACTTTGTCCTCCGGCAACAGCCCGGCCCGCACATCGTCCACGCCCACCTGTCGCCCGATGGCCTTCGCCACCGTCGGCCCGTCACCGGTCAGCATGAGCGTGCGGATGTCGCCCAGCGCCCGCAGGTCGGCCAGCGTGTCCCGGCTCTCGGGACGCGGCGTGTCGGCCACGGCGAATACGGAACACACATTCTCGTCGTGGGACACCAACATCACCGTCTTGCCGGCCTCGGCCAACCGCTCCGCCTCTTGGCAGACCGTTTCGGCGTGCGGGAGCTTCGCGTCGAAGTAGGGGTGGCTGCCGACGGTCACTTGCCGGCCGCCGACCTGCCCGGTCACACCGCGCCCGCCGAGGATGGTCACCTCCTCGGCCGGTGGCACGGCGATCCCCTGCGTCTGGGCCTCCGCCACCAGCGCCCGCGCCAGCGGATGGGACGATTGCGCCTCGACCGCCGCTGCGTACTGCAAGCCGTTGTGTGCATGGGAGGTGTCCTCACAGACGTCGAGCACATCCGTGGTCACCGGACGGCCCTCGGTGAGCGTGCCGGTCTTGTCGAAAGCAAAGACCCGGATGCGACTCAACGACTCCAGGGTGCGGCCGCCCTTGATCAAGACGCCGCGCCGCGCTGCGTTGGTCAACGCGCTGACCATGCTCACCGGCGTGCTGATGACCAGCGCACAGGGGCAGGCGATGACGAGCATCTGTAATGCCCGGATCAGCCAGCCGCGCTCACCCCAGAACGGCTGGCCGAGGAACAGCGGCGGCAGAGCGGCGATCAGCAGAGCGGCGACGGCGACGGCGGGAGTGTAGACGCGGGCGAAACGCTCGACGAAGTGCTGCACCGGAGCCTTTTCCGATTGCGCCTCCTGCACTAGTTCGACCATACGGCTGAGGGTGTTATCGGCCGCCATCCGCGTCACCTCGACCTCCAGCGCCCCGGAGGTGTTGATCGTGCCGGCAAAGACCTCGTCGCCCGGCGCTTTGTCCACCGGAATGCTCTCACCGGTGATGGCGGACTGGTCCACCCCACTCTGCCCGGCCCGCACGACGCCGTCCACGCTCACCCGGTCGCCGGGACGCACCAGCACCCGGTCGCCAACGGAGAGCTGCTCGACGGGGACCTCCTCGGTGGAGCCGTCGGCCCGTAACCGCAGCGCGACGGGCGGCGCCAGGTCGAGCAGGCTCTCTAGCGCCCCACGCGCCCGCTCGGTGGCGTATCCCTCCAACGCTTCCCCCAGCGCAAAGAGCACCACCACGATGGCCGCTTCGGCCCACTCACCGATGGCCATAGCCCCGGTGACGGCGACGACCATCAGCGCGTTGATGCCCAGGCTGCGGGCGGTGAGCAGCAATTCCCGTTTTGGAGTCTGACTTGAGATCTGCGGCAGTTGGGCTATAGTTGAGGCAGGTGGAATGAGCCGGGAGGCCGCTGGATTTCCACGAAACACGAAGCAGAAGGAGATGCCCAATGGCTGCAAACAAGTTACTATCCGCCGATCGCCTATTTGCATTGCTGCGTGCCAATTTCGAGCAGGCGACAGACCAACGTGCTGAGAATGCCAAGAAACGGGGATTGCTGGGTTGGGGCAAAGTTCGGTTGGGCATCGCTGGGAATTGCATATAGACGGAGCGGATTCTTATGTCTACAGACCACGAACTTGGTCGCCGCCTGGGTATTCCTGATGATGCTGAGAGAGTGACAATCTTTTCCGAGTCAAGTCATTGGGATCCCAACTGGCTGCTAACGTCAGAAGCCTATTTCGAGCGATTTGTACGCCGCAATCTAGACCAAGCTATAGGTGAATTGCAGCGGGAACCTCGGCGGGTTTACTCGATTGAGAGTGTTTTCTTCTTGTGAATGTACTGGGAGCGTTGTCCGGCGCAGCGAGATACTGTTCGAGATTTGGTCAACGCCGGACGTTTGCGCCTGACGAGTAGTGGTGTTACTACCGCCGACACACTGCTTCCCAGCGCAGAAGCTATTCTGCGTGACTTTCTCGTTGGTCAAGAGTGGTTGCGTGCCAATGCCATGAAACAAGAACCCAAAGTGGCTTATTTTACAGACAGTTTTGGAAGTGAAGTACCCCCACGCTTCCTTCTCTTTCTCTTTTAAATGCCGCAGGTTTTGACCGCACCGCCACCACACGCATTGATGGAATGTATTTTGCGGGTTGTGATTTTGGGTGGTCGAAGAAGAGCAAATTCCTTTGTTGGATCGGGCGGCAGTTTCTGTAAATACGGTATTAGATTGTCTTGCTCTCGCTTTGCCTGTATCAAACATAACCACGGCCTGTTCCAAGCCTTTAGCTTGGTCGCAGGAGAATGGTAGTATCCTGGTCAAAACTGCCCACTACAGCATAGAGTTGGACAAAGCGTTTGGTGGAGCTATCGTCAACTTGCAATCTCAAAGCACAAAGGTCTCTTTGCTCACGGGCATTTCGAACGATCTTGTCAGTTACCGTGATTCGGGCGGCCTATGGCGCATGGGATACGAATTCGCCGGAGGCATCTGGAGAGAGTCCGGGCGTGCTAGCGACCACTTGGCTCAAATGCAAGTGAGGGAGCACGATGGTGACTTGGAGGTAGTTGGCTGCGTTGAACTTGATGGCGAGACGTTTCTGCGCAAGATGTGGTTGAGTAATGACTCCCCGATAATTTACTGTCGCGTTGAAGGCAAGGCTGCCGAGGGACATTCTGTCACTCTGCGTTTTTCAACGAGTATCTCGGCAAAGAATCTGGTGATGGATACACCCGGTGGGCTAGTCGTTCGTCCGCTAAAACGGATTTATGATCCTACTTTCTGGCCGCTGCATCAATTTGTTTACATTCGAGACGAGAATGTCGGCCGCGGTCTTGCGATTTTCCAACGTATGCCAGGGGCAATCTCTTGCCAGCCAGACGGTCAACTTGAATTGGTGGCGGTGCGTAACGCCATTAGGGAGAAATTGTTCGGCCTGATTGGTATCCCCGCCAATCCAGCCAGCGGACACGAGCGTGAAACTTGTGTTCTTGAATATGCTCTTTTATTCACAGAAAATGGTGATTGGAGAGAAAATGACATTCATCTTTTGGCAAGGGACATCACAAGTCCTTGGGGTAATTCCAGAGATATAGCGCTGCGCAGCCGTGCTGATTCCATTATCACAACCGATTCCCCTGCTGTCTGGGTGACGGCAATCAAACCCGCATCACGTGGAGAGGGGGGCGTTGTGCGCCTGCATACCCCTTGTTTGCTGGGGTCGTCGGTGGTGGTTACAATTCCTCGTCATCTTAAGGTAATGAGAGCTTTTCAAGCAAGCTGCTGTCGTTATGGCACATGCGTTTTATGATGATCCGTTCTTTCGTTTTGTCATCCCGAATGTCACCAAGCGGACACGTGTTTTGCCTTGGCTCTTTGAGAAACTCCTGCGTTACGGTCAGAGTTATGGTTGTGTCTATACTACCTTTGAGGTGGATGGTGTTGCGATGTGTTTGGGGCCAAGTCACTTTGCATTCAATACGACAGGCGCATTACGAACGGGGTTATTCTTGCTTCCCTTGAAACTGACTTGGCAAGAGATGAGACGCATTATCATATTGTCCGATTACACAGAGCAATTACACAAGCGTTTGGTTACTGAACCACACTGGTACTTGTACGGAGTTGGAGTGAAACCATCACGGCAAGGACAAGAGGTAGGGAGTGCTCTTTTACGCCAGGTCCTGGTGCGGGCCGACCGGGATGCCTTGACTTGTTACTTGGATACAACCAATGAGAAGAATTTGCCGTTCTACGAACGGCCAGGCTTCAAGGTTGTTGCTTGTGAGCAAGCAACTCGCAAATCCCCCCAAGTCTGGGCGATGGTCAGAGAAGGGCGGCTTCGCATTTAATCGTGGCTGCCCAAGATGTGGCGCGTAGATTATGCCGGCTCTATACGGATTCGAGGGGTAGGGACGAGCCTCCCGCAGGTTGAGGACGCCTGATCCCCCGTAAACTGTATGAACCTGCGGGAGGCTGGTTTACCCCACGAATCCACGTTGACCCATTATGCCCTATCATCGTTTTGATGCAGGAATAGGGAAAGACACTCTCTTTTTGCCCGAAACAAAGGGCCGTGTGGAGCCAATCTGTTGCTCCACGGTGGGGTGCAAGTCCCCATCGGGAAAGGGCTAACCACCCACCCGTACCGAGTGTTGCAGCAATGGAGGAGGAGCCGGGCCAGTTTGGGGGTAGCTTCCTTCCCCACCGCGACGCGGTGATCGGTGAAGGCTGTTAGGTAACTGGTGGTTCTTTCTCATCCGGTTTTGTAAACTTGATACTTCCTGTATAATTGAAGAAAGTTGGTGGATATGGAGGTGCTGTTATGAATTCTGTCGCCGTTGTGTTAATCGTTGTGGGTTTCATCATCGTTGTCATCGTTGCTGTTGTTGCGTGGTTACTTTACAAAGCGGGGTTCAAGGTTACAGAGGTCACGACCAAGACAGGCCCACTGGAAGCCAAAATGAAGCGCAACCCCGATGAAAAACCCTCCAAAGCTGAGTCGCCAACCAGCCGGGTTGAGGTTTACCAGAAGGCTGGTAGAGGCGGCGTTATCTGTGAATCAGGCATCAGTGCGCCAGGGCAAAGTAATGCACGAATCGAGCAACACTCTAACGGGAAAGGAAGCCGTATTGATGACAGCCCAATCAAACTCAGCTAATTCTCAACTCCCCTTTCGCCTGCAACACTTTACCGACCGGGATGGCGCGATTGCCGCATTTGATGCGCTCTGGGATGCGGGGCGTTCTTCGCCCCATTTTCTGGCCTTTGACGGTATAAGCGGCGTGGGGAAAAGCACGCTTGTTGACTTTTTAATTGAAACTCGGTGCAAGCCACGACAAATGGCCTACGCCTTGATAGATTTTGAAGGTGATACTGGTTTGCCATTGCGTACAGATTGGCGCTCTTTGCTATTGGAGTTAGCGACCCAATTACACCTGCACCGCCACCCGGCGTATGTCACTGTTTCCAAAGAGGCGGAAGCCTGGTTCGAGTCTGTCAAGCAATCACTGCGAGTAACCATCACGCAGAGCGCTGGCGAAGGGGGACAGATTAGTCAAAGCCCCATTACTGCCAATCTGGATGTTGCCGTTGCGTTAAGAAAAGCTGACGAACGAGCCCGACATCAAACCGCTGGCGGATTACTTGATGCGTTGGAACAGACCTATTACTCTGCCGACATCGCTCTTTTCTTTGACACCTGTGAGTTATTGGAACAGGCAGGCGACAAGGCTTTTAGCGGCTGGTTGTGGCAATGGTTAAAGACTGCTACTGATCGGCTTCCCGGTTTGCGGGTGATTGCGGCCGGGCGAAACAGATTGACCGGTATTCCTCGGCGCAATCGTGAGCAACGAGATTTGGGGCCGTTCTCGGCGGAGGATAGCGATAGATTGCTGACGAGCCTGGGAGTAACTGACGCTGCCTGGCGGAGTGCCGTTTTTCAACGTCTCGCTTACGGGCACCCGCTGATTACAGAAATGGCGGGCAACCTGTGGCAAGATGCGCTCAAAAGCGGCTTGCCGATAGCCATCGAGGATATTCCCGCCTTGTCAGGGCATGAAGAGGCCGTTTCGTGGTTGACCGTCCGGATACTGGAGCGGCTTGAGTCACCCTTAAAAGAGGTAGTGCGCTGGGGAGCGCTGTTGAGGCGGTTCAATCAGGACATTCTGGCCCACACGTTGCCGGAAACCGTTCCGGCGCTTGACGATGACACTTATGAGCAGTTACGGCGCTACAGTTTCGTGGCTCCGGCCCGTGTGGGGGAAGGGTTAGCTTGCCACGATTTGCTGCGCCAGGTGCAAAACGCCTACTTGCGGACTCACCAACCAACCGCTTACCGGGAATTTCATACTCGTGCGGCATCGTATTTTGCTGGACAGGGTGATCCGATAGAAACACTGTATCATCGGTTGATGGCGGGCGATGACGAGGCGCCGCAAGACTGGTATAATGCTGTGCACGCTGCCTATCTCCACCGAAATTGGGCAAAGTGGGCTGCTTTGCTGGACGTGGCCGAGCGTCCAGAACAACACCCTACCTCCCAGCACAGGGCCGAAGTGACTTTTTGGCGTGGTCAGTGGCATCGTTGGCGATATGAAAACGAGGCGGCGCTGGAGAGTTACCAGGCAGCGCTGCGGCTGTTCCGTGCGGTCGGCTCCCGGCTGGGGGAAGCGAACACGCGGAAGGCCATCGGGGATGTGCAACGCTTTAAGGATGAAAACGAGGCGGCGCTGGAGAGTTACCAGGCAGCGCTGCGGCTGTTCCGTGCGGTCGGCGACCGGCTGGGGGAAGCGAACACCTTGCAGGCCATCGGCTTTATGAAATTGGACACCGGAGATGGTGAAGCTGGTTTGAATGACTTGGAGGCAGGTCTAGCGCTATACAAACAAGTCGGCGACCGGGTGGGACAGGCCAACACTTATTGGGGGTTAGGGATGAGATGGGCGCAAGAAGGCAGGTTACAAGAAGCGGAAGCGCTTATTACACAAACATTGGAGTTGGTTGAACAGTTTATTCCTGCCCATCCGTTTACCGATCAGGTCAGAACTGTTTTAGAACAGGTTCGAGGCTTGTTGAGCGAGCAAGGGTAGAATTTGGTTGGCCCAACTTGTGTATGCAAGTGTGGTCTTGCTTTCGCGTTCTTGGCGGTAGGCGGCTATCGCTAACTTCTCGCCGGTTTGGTAAAGTTGGCTTGGCCCGTGTTCAAAGCCCCACGGGTGGGGAGAAGAAGCCCATTTTCGGCCCAAATCCGCCGGCAAGTGGGGGACGGGAAAACCATTTGGGTGCGTTTCATTTCAGTTGGAAAGTGGGCAACCCTCCCGCAGGTTGCCATTTTCGATATCCAAACACTCGGTTTTTGAAGACAAATCCGCGCATAAATCGCCTTTGAGTTCAACCTGCGGGAGGGTCCCCAACTCCGTTGAAACACGCCCATTTCACATCTGCGGGAGGGTTACCGACCAATACGTCGGCTAGTGAAACACTGGCTAATAGATTGAT
>QMOE01000091.1 GCA_003648125.1 Chloroflexota bacterium | reverse complement strand
CTGGCCCACCTGACCCGCGCCGACGGCATCCTGCTGCTACCCATCGTCGCCCTGGCCCCCTTGCTTTCACCCCGATCACGCACCAGGCGCAAGATTGGTTCATTGCTCATTGTCCATTGTTCATCGTTAATTCTCGGCTACCTGCTCGTGATGGCCCCCTGGTTCCTCCGCAACATAAATGTCATCGGCGCGCCGCTCCCTTCCGCTGGCACAAAGACCCTCTGGCTCACCGATTACGACGACATATTCTGCTACAACTGCGAACTCTCGCTGCGCTCCTATCTGGCCTGGGGCTGGCCCAATATCCTGCACTCTAAACTCTTTGCCCTGTGGACAAATTTGCAGCGGCTGTTGGCGGAGGACCTGGTGATCTTTTTGCTGCCCCTCTCCGCCATCGGCCTCTATCGTCTCCGCCGTCGTCCCCCTTTTACCCTGGCGCTGGTCTACCTGCTCGCCATCTATCTCGTTCATTCCCTGGCTTTTACCTTCCCCGGCTGGCGCGGCGGCTTTTTCCATTCCAGTGGGGTGCTGCTCCCCTTCCTGCACGTGGCAGGGGTGGTTGGATTGGATGCATCCGTGCGCTGGGCGGCGCGGCGGCGACGCGGTTGGAACTTGCGCCAGGCTCAGGCGGTGTTCACCGGCGGCCTCATCGTCATGGCGGTGCTCCTGAGCCTCTATGGCATCTTGAGCAAATTGCCCACCTGGAACAACTCGGAGCGAATCTACAGCACAGTGGGAAAGTGGTTGACCGCGCGCGCAGTTCCAGCCGATACCATCATCATGGCCCGCAACCCGCCGGGATTTTGGTATCATACCGCCAGACCGGCCGTGGTCGTCCCGAACGAAGGGCTAGATGGCCTCCTGGAAGCCGTCGAGAGATACCACGTCGAGTACCTACTGCTCGACCAAAACTGCCCTGGCCCCCTGCGCCCGCTCTACGCCGGTGAGGAACAGAACGCACGGCTCCGCCAGGCAGCGGCTTGGGACGAGGCGGGCGAACGAGTGGTGCTGTATGCTATCAAATCAAAGGAGCAACCCTGATCCCCCTCCTCAAACTAGCTGCCGTATTCGCCGGCATCATCCTACTGCTGAACCGCAAGTGGAACCTGGGACTGGTGCTTTTGCTCGCCTCCGTGGCAGTCGGCCTCCTCTTCGCCCGCCCCCTCCCAGAGATCGGGTGCGACATCCTCCTGACCAGCATTGACCTGCTAACGCTGCGATTGGCGCTGGCCGTCGTGCTGATCATGATCCTGGCCGAGTTGTTGCGCCAGACCGGCGGACTAGATGGAGTGGTCACTGCGCTCCAGGAATTGATCTCCAACGGACGCATAGTCATCGCTGCACTCCCGGCGCTGGTCGGACTGCTGCCCATGATCGGTGGAGCCATGTTCTCGGCCCCGCTGGTGGACGAGGTAGGCGACCGGCTGGAAGCAAGCGAGGAACGCAGGACCTTTGTCAACTACTGGTTCCGCCACATCTGGGAACCTATCTTCCCCCTCTACCCCTCCATGCTGCTGGCGGCCGAACTATTGGGCCTGACCACCGCCCAACTGGCGGGAGTGGCCTGGCCGTTATCGGTGACGGCGGTGGCAGGCGGTCTGCTTTTCGGGCTGATAGGACTGCCCCAGCGCGGCGCTCGCACCCCATCTCCGACCCCGCGTGCCCAAAGCCTGCGGGCGCTGATGGCGAGCATCTGGCCCATCGCGCTCGTCATCCTCCTCTCACTGACCCTCCCCGTCGACGAGCGTGCTGCCCTGCTCCTCAGCCTGGTGGTGACCATCACGCTGCTGATGGCGACCGAGCGTGTCCCACTGCACGACCTGGAGGAAATACTGCGCCACCGCATCCCCTGGAAGACGGTGATCGTCATCTTTGGCGCACTGATCTTTAGGAGCGTCTTGGAGAACAGCGGCGCCGTCAGCGCCACCTCCGACGCCCTGACCGGCCTGCACATCCCGCTGGCAGTGATCGCCCTGGCAGTGCCCTTCATCCCCGGCCTGCTGACCGGCATGATGGTGGCGGCCTACAGCATCGGCTTTCCGGTGGTGCTGCCACTGGTAGCCGGGAGTGGGGGAAACGTCACCCCGGGATGGGCGGTCTGGCTGCTGGCAGGGGGTTTCCTGGGAACGATGCTCTCTCCCCTGCACCTCTGCCTGGCGCTGACCCGGGTCTACTTTAAGGCCGAGTGGGGGCCGGTCTACCGCCTCCTCGCCCCATCCGCCCTCCTGGTGTTGATCGTCGCATACGCGCTCTTGTTACTCACATAACGCCGCAAACCTACAAACTTGCATCTTGCATCCTGCTCCCTGCCTGCTATAATCCCTCTTGATGAATGAGACCACTCGCACTCCCCACTGGCCTTTCGTCGTAGCACTGCTGCTCGTCCTGCTAGTCGCGGCCGGGCTGCGATTGTACCGCCTGCCTGCTCTCCCCCTCGGCCTCCACTACGACGAGGCCGCCAACGGTATCCTGGCCGCCGAGATCGCCGGCGGAGGCGACGCTCCGGTCTTTATCCCCTCCTACACCGGCAAAGAAGTGCTGTTCTTTTACTGGGCCGCGCTGTGGATAAAGCTGTTGGGCGCGACGGAACTGGTACTGCGGTTGAGCGCGGCTCTGGTCGGCCTGGCAACCGTCGCCGCGACCGTCTGGGCGGTGCGCGAACTACTGCCCGAGCAGCGCGATGCCAGATGGATAGCGATCCTCACCGCCGCCTTCCTCGCCACCTCCTTCTGGCACATTGTCCTCAGCCGCTACGGATTCCGCGCCGTGACCCAGCCGCTCTTGCAAGCGCTGACCATCGCCGCGCTGTGGCGCGGGATGCGTACAGAAAAAAAGGGCTGGCTCGCCCTGGCTGGGCTCCTCTGCGGACTGACCGCTTACACCTACCTGGCCGCCCGCGCTTTCCCCATCCCGCTGGCGGCCGCCCTGCTGGTCCTCCTCGTCGCCGACCGGGGCCACCGCCGCGCCCGTTTGGGCCAAATGACCTTATTCATCGCAGTCGCCGCCCTCGCCCTGACCCCGCTGGCCCATTACTGGCTGACCCACCCCGGCAGCTTTATGAACCGCACCCAACAGGTCGCCGCCGCCGACTGGCCCGCAGCCTGGGCCGGCATCCGCGCTTGCCTGGGAATGTTATTTTTCAAAGGCGATCCCTACATCCGCTTCAACCTTCCATACCGCCCCCTCTTCGACCCCCTGACCGCAGCCCTGTTCCTCCTGGGCCTGACCACCACCCTCCTCTCACGCTTCACGTCTCACGCCTCCCGCACCTTCCTCCTCGTCTCCCTCCCCATCATGCTCCTCCCCAGCGCACTCGCCAGCGGCGAAATCACCCCCAGCAACCTGCGCGCCGTCGGCCTCTTACCTTTCATTTACGTCTTCCCCGCCCTCGGCCTGTACGCGGTCATCAATGCCATCCGCCGTCTCCTGCCCTCCGTCTCCCGCTTCCTGCTTCCTGCCTCCTGCCTTCTGCTCCTCGCTCTTTCAGGCCTTGACGCCGCATCTAACTACTTTTGCTGGGCCACCTCCGCAGAGCTTTACTACGCCACCGACGGCGAGATGACCGACATCGCCGCCTACCTCAATCAAACAGACCTGACCGGCGTCACCCCCTACATCGCCAGCATCCACTACCGCCACCCCACGCTGGCCTTTTTGGCCGATGATTATGACGCGCTCCGCTGGCTCACCGGCGGACGAACCGTCGTCCTACCGGCGGAGGGAGATGGACTGTTGCTCTTTCCTCGCTCGGCGGCTGATGACCTGCCCTGGGTGCGGTCGCTGCTGCCGGATGACGCCCTCGTCGCCGCGCCCCCCGGCCCTGACGGTGCACCCGCCTTTCACGTCTATCGCGTTGACTCCAATCCCGACCTGCTCCCCTCTCACCCATTGACCGCCGACCTGGCCCACGCCGCCCTCCTGCTCGGCTACGACGTGGTCGGGCAGCCTCGTTCCGGCGGGAGCGCCGAAGTCGCCATCTGGTGGCGAGTGCTGAACCCGCCCGACCAGGGGGACTATGGCCCCGTCGCCCGCCTCACCGACCCCTGGGGGTTCACCTGGGGGGAAACGCAGCCTTTTCACTACCCCGCCGAGCAGTGGACCCTGGGCGAGGTGATCGTGGACCATCTCTCGCTCCCCGTCGGGCCGGGTGCGCCTCCCGGCGACTATGTAGCGCGCTTTGGTCTCTACTCCACTCAGGCCCATGCTCAATTGCCCATTCTCGACGACGACGGTCGCTACGCTGGCGCGTGGGCCGCGTTGCCCCTGCGCCTGGCCCGCGCCGCCGCGCCGCTCGCGCCGGACGATCTATCCATCCGTGCCCCGCTGGACATTCACACCGGTGACCTGTCCTTGCTGGGGGTCAACCTGGATACGACCGCCGCCCGGCCCGGCGAACCGCTCTATTTGACCCTCTTTTGGCAGGCTGGCAAATCCCCCCTACCCGACTATAACGTCACCCTTACCCTGGACGGCGTGACTCTCTACGCCGGCGCTCCCGTTCACGGCACCTACCCCACCTCCAGCTGGGCCGCTGGCGAGATCGTCGCCGACCGGTACGGCCTGCGCCTGCCGCGTGACGCGCCGCCAGGCGACTATCCTCTCCGCCTACAGATGAGTGATCTCGCGCTCGACCTGGGCAGCATCACCGTCCAGGCGATTGACCGCACATTCGACGTTCCTCCCATCTCCCACCCACTCGCTATCACCCTCGGCAACCAGATCGCGCTCCTCGGCTACGACATCTCGGCCGCAACCATCGCGCCGGGCGATACGCTCGCGCTCACCCTCTACTGGCGGGCGCTGACCGAGATGGACGAGAGCTACACCGTCTTTGTCCACCTCATCGCTTCCGATGGCTCAATGACCGGTCAGCGGGACAGCCTCCCCGCCGACGGCGCGTATCCCACCGACCTGTGGCTGGCCGGCGAAGTCATCGCCGACGCATATCGGGTTCCCATCGCCATCGCCGCCTCGTCGGGCGAGCAGCGGCTGGAAGTGGGAATGTACGTCGCCGAGACCGGCGCGCGCCTCCCCGTTGCCGGCCTCCCCGACGACGCCATCCTCTTGCAAAAAATCACCGTGACCGAATAAAATCATAGACAGCCACGTTGAAGGGGTAGAAAGGACGGACAGTAGATTGAGCAGCCGGCCAGCACCGCCAACAGATGCCGAACTCGAACTGATCACTCAGGCCCAGCAAGGAGACCGGCGGGCCTTTGGCGAACTGGTCCGCCTCAACCGGGAGGGAGTCATCAACGTGGTGTACCGCATGTGCGGGGATGCGAGCCTGGCGGAGGACGCGGCGCAAGAATCGTTCATCCGTGCCTGGCAGCACCTTCCCAATTATCGCCCCCGCTCACCCTTCCGCAACTGGGTGTATCGCATCGCCACCAACGTTGCGTTGGACGTGCTGCGGCGCGAGAAGGAGGCAGTTGACGTGGACGCGGTATCGCTGCCGTCGCCGGAACGAGGGCCAGAGAGTATGATAGAGGGAAAAGAGCGCGGCGAGCAGGTGCAGCAAGCAGTTCTCTCGTTGCCCCCGGCCAGCCGGGCGGTGCTGGTGTTGCGGGAGTACGAGGGACTTGCCTACCGCGAGATCGCCGACGCGCTGGGCATACCCATTGGCACGGTGATGTCGCGGCTGAACTATGCCCGCAGCCGGCTGCGAGAAATGCTGACTCCTTATTTGGAGGTGCTATGAATGAACACGTGATCCCCTGGCTGGGAGCGTACCACGACGGCGAGTTACATGGAGGCCGCTTGCAGCAGGTAGAGGAGCACCTGGCGCACTGCGCAACCTGCCGCGCCGAACTGGGCGAGCTGCGGGCGCTGGCGGCACTTTTACAGTCCAGCCCCGCGCCCCAGGCCCTCACGAGACCCGATCATTTTGTAGCACAGGTGGGGTTGCGGCTGCCGCGTCGCCCGGTGCAGCCCGCTTGGAAGAGGTGCCTAAAGGCCGGTTGGCGATTGGCTCCAGTGGGACTGTTAGGCGCGTGGGCCTTTGTCCGAGCAGTATTCCTCGTCTCCGGCGTGGTGCTGGGGGCGCTGCAAGTGGGCCTGGGAGGAGACGTGATAGCGGAATTGCTGCCCGCCTCGCAGCCAGGGCTGTCATTGACCAGGCTTTGGAGCCTATCGGGCGCGAGCCTGAGCGACGTCGGCCGAGTCGCGCTGCAATTGCTGGGCAACGGCGGGCCGTTGGGCTGGGGGGTGATGTTGAAGGTGGCATCGCTGGCGCTGATCGGCCTGCTCTATTGGAGCTGGCTGGCCAGTTGGTGGGCCGTAAGAACTCGAACTTCAGAACATCAACGGACAGGATACTAACGAAAGGAGCTAGAAATGGATCACATCAAGGTTTTGAAACGAGCCTGGCATATCGTCTGGAACTACCGGATGCTGTGGGTCTTTGGCATTATCATCGCGCTGACTACCGCCAGCGGCGGCTACAACGGCAGTGGTGGTGGCAATGGCGGCGGGGGGGGCAATGGCAACTTCCCTTCCCCTGACAACTTCAATTGGCCTCCTGAAGGCTTTCAGTGGCCGGGGACTCCGCCGCAACTCGTGACCGCTCTGATCGTCATTGGCATCGTATTGGCGTGTGTGTTTGTAGTGCTGATCGTTGTCGCGGCGATAGCGCACTATGTAGCGGAGACGGCACTGATACGGATGGTAGACCGCTACGAGGACACGGGTGAAAAGCTCGGCCTGCGCCAGGGGTTCCGGCTGGGCTGGTCACGCGCTGCCTGGCGGCTCTTTTTGATCAAGCTGCTGATTGGCCTGCCAACGGCATTGGTGTTCCTCCTGCTGTTCGCGCTAACGATGGCCCCGCTGCTGCTCTGGATCACCAAAAACACGGTCGCCGGCGTGCTCGGCACGGTCGCCGCAGTTGGCATGTTCTTCTTGACCCTCTTCTTGATCATCATCGTCAGCGTGGTGCTCTCACTGCTCACCAAGTTCTTCTGGCGAGCCTGCGCGCTGGAAAAGTTGGGAGTGGTCGAGGCAATCCGCCAGGGATTTGGCGTCGTGATCAAACACTGGCAGGACGTGCTGATTATGTGGCTCATCATGATTGGCGTGCGCATCGGCTGGGCGATCACGATGATCGCTGCCATAATCGTGCTGTTCCCCATCATCCTCTTGCTGATCGTCATAGGAGGAGTGCTGGGAGGTTTGCCGGCGCTGTTGGTGTGGGGAGTAGCCAACCTGTTCCTCGAGGGAGCGGTGCCGTGGATTCTGGCAGCCGTCGTCGGCATCCCGATCTTTGCCCTGGTGATGTCGCTGCCGTTCCTGTTCCTGGGCGGGCTGATGGAGGTATTCAAATCCAGTACCTGGACGCTGACTTACCGGGAACTGCGCGCGCTGGAGGGATTGGAAGCAGAGCCAGAGGAATTGCCTGAATCAGGTGAAAACGTTCATGTAACAGACCAAACGTCGGTTGAGTAGCCCCACAGGATCGTAACTGCTCAGGTGCCCGGCACTTTGAAAACTTGCGTATACCCTGTAGGGCGGATTTGGGTGTGTTTCATTTGATTTGGGAGAATCCAACACAGATACGACTGCGCAGCAGCGAGCGCTGGTTGAGTAGGCCCGAAGGGCTGTATCGAAACCCTTGTACTGAGCCTGTCGAAGTG
>QMOE01000090.1 GCA_003648125.1 Chloroflexota bacterium | reverse complement strand
GTGAAAAAGTGCGAGTGGAAAGCATCGGGCTGGCAAGTGCTAGAGTTCGCAGAGTCGTTGCCGCATATTGATTTGATATTGATGGATCTCTTCTTGCCGGACGAAGATGGGTATCAGGTGTTGACCAAGCTGCGTGCTCATCCTCGCTTTGAGGACGCGCTTATTATTGCCGTGACCGCCGATGTATCCACCGGGAATATGGAGCGTGCTCGCGATGCTGGTTTTAATGGTTTCATTGGCAAGCCGCTTGACCCGGATCGTTTCCCTAATCAGATCCGCCGCATCCTGCGGGGAGAGGAAATATGGGACCTCGGGTAGTTGGGGCGCGAGACACGGACAAACTGTTATGTTGTCACCAAATTCGCAGGAACGGCCTCGGATCCCGACCACCGGGATGCGTGGAGGGCTAGGTAGAACTCTGCTGACTGCCTTCCTGATTCTGGCGATTGTGCCGCTTAGCGCTATCAGTTGGTACGCCACTCTTCGGGAACGGCAAGATATCCAGCGCGAAGTAACAGCCAAGTTATCTTCCGTGGCCGCGATGATGGAAATGCATATCCACCAGTGGACCGAGTGCCGTGTTGCCGGCCTGGTATTTTTAGCTGCCTTGCCCACCACTTGGGAGAACGTGAATGCTCTGGTTGCCGATGTGGCCGATGTCAACTCGGCCCGCCACGCGTTGTATCTCCAGTTACAGACCATGCTCTCGCAAGATTTGTCCTTTCGCCGCCTGGCCGTGCTTGATAGTGATGGTCAGGTGTTGGTCTCTACCGATCCGCAAGCCGAGGGGATTCGTGTTGCACAGGTGACAGCGCTTGAATTTGAACAGAATTCCGCTTTCCAGCCCATTATACTTGACTCAATCGCCGATGAGGAATTGATGATCGTCCAGCCTATCATTGACCAGGATGATGAGCTAGTTGGCCTGCTGGCTGGCTGGCTTGATCTTGGCAATCTCATCGCCGACTTGCAGACGGTTGGCAAATTGGGGGAGACGGGAGAGGTCTATCTCGTGGACGTCAATGGGGTGGCGATGCCTCAGGGACGAAAAGTAACCAGCCTGGGTATTGAAGCCGCCCGTGCTGGCGAGAACAGAGAAGGGCTTTACGAGAACTATGCCGGTGTCCCGGTCATTGGGGTCTACCATTGGATGCCGGAATTAAAGTTGGCCCTGGTGGCAGAGCAAGCCCAAGAGAACGCCTTCGCCCCGACCGAAAACGTCACGGCCACCGTTGTCGGCGCTACACTGCTGGTGGCATTGGGCACTGCCGTGATCGCTGCTGTCGTGACGCGGCAGATGACGCAGCCAATTGTACGGTTGACCGAGTCAGCGCTCAGCATCGCTGAAGGGGACATGGATCAGCGTGTCCCCATCACGTCGCGGGACGAGATCGGCATACTGGCTTACGTCTTTAACCGCATGGTGACAGAATTAAAGGCTCTGTACGACGACCTGGAGGGTAAAGTCGCCCAGCGCACGGCTCTTTTACAGAGGGCCAATTATCAGGTGCAGCGGCGGGCCATTCAACTCGCCACCACCGTCAAAGTTAGTCAGGTAGCCACCTCAATTTTGGAGCCGGAGCAGCTATTGCGAGAGGTGGTGCGATTGGTGCACAATAGCTTTTTTGCTTATTCTTACGTCGGCATCTATCTTTTGGACGATGAAAGCAAGCTGGCGGCGCTCAAGGAAGGTACAGGGGGCAAAAAAGAAATAGTGGCTGTCAAAGCAGAGCCTGTGCGGGTCGGTGCTGAAGGCGCGGTCGGCCAGGCTGCGCTGAACGGGGGACCCTGCATCGTTAAATGGAGTCCAGAGCAGGCGCGAGAGACATTTTCATCCCCCTACATCCGTGCCGAGGCGGCGCTGCCGCTTAGAATGGGAGGGCAGGTCATCGGCGTACTTGACATTCTGAGTACCGAGGAAGATGATTTTGACGTGGATGATATCTCTGTTCTCTATAATGTGGCAAATCAAATCACCATCGCTTTGGAAAACGCCCGGGCCTACGCCGTAGAGCGGGAGGCGGCCGCACGGCTGCGAGAATTGGACCGTTCCAAACGTCGCTTTCTGGCGAACATGTCTCACGAACTGCGCACCCCTCTGACCAACATCATTGGCTTCTCGCGGCTGATGATGAAAGAGATTGGCGGGCCGCTCACACAGCAAAACCGGGATGACCTGGAAATCATCTACAACAACGGCCAGCGTTTGTTGGATCTGATCAATGACTTGTTGGACGTCTCTCAAATCGAGGCCGGTCTGATGGAGCTCGAGTTCCGCGCTGTGGACCTGACAGATTTGATTCACAGTGTGATGGCTACCACCAGCGCGCTGGTGCGCGATAAAGACATCGAGTTGGGCCAGGAGATTGACCCCGACTTGCCCATAGTGCAGGCCGATAGGACGCGCATCCGTCAGGTGCTGTTATTGCTCCTGTCCAATGCGGCCAAGTTCACAGAGCGGGGGAATATCACCGTGCGGGCCTGGCCCGATGATGGGCAGGTTGTGGTAAGCGTCAGCGACACCGGAGTTGGCATCCTGCCGGAGGATCGGGAGCGGATCTTTGAGCGATTTGAACAGGGCACTCTGGGAAATGGCCGTCGTCCGAATGGAGCTGGATTGGGGCTGGCCTTGAGCAAGGAATTTGTGGAGATGCACGGCGGGCACATTTGGGTGGAGAGCGAGGTGGGGAAAGGCTCCACTTTCACGTTCACCTTGCCCCGGCGGGCCACTCTTTTGCCTGAGAAGAGGGAAAAACTATGAGCGAGACACCGGGAACAGTCGGCCCGCAGAGGAAGGAACGGCCGACGCTATTTTCTGATGATATTCACTGGCATCAGCCATTGGCCAGACACAGCATTCGGACGCGATTGTTGGTGTTACTATTGGGCTTGACAGCTCTTTCTGTGTTCACCGTTAGTTACCTGGGTGTTAGCTCGGTCCAGAATGTGGGAGCGAGGGCGCGACAGGTCAGCACTGAGGCGCTACGCATGCAGGCAGAGGAATATCTACGCCAGGTGACAGCTGGCGATGTTCAGGCGAATGATTTGATACTGGCGAGTGTGCAGCAAGACGCTGCGAACGTAGCGCAGGTTGCTGCGGGCATTTTTGAGAATCCCGGGGCGTTCAGCGGAACTTGGTGGCAGGCCGACGAGCGTATGTTCACCGGCCCCGATGGGCAGTATATGAATAGCGAAACCGACGTCAGCAGTGCCTTTGTCCCTGACTTTGTGGATGTGGATCAAGAGTTGCTGAAAACCCTGGAACTGGGTGCGTATTTAGATTTCACTTTCGTTCCGGTGTACGAGAGCGATCCCAGCACGGTGGCGATTTACCTGGGGACGGAGCGAGATGCACTGTTGTATTACCCCAACGTCAACCTGGGGGCCCTCGTTCCCTCGGACTTTAGTGTTACTCAACGCCCCTGGTACGCGGGCGCGGCCCCGGAGAACAACCCGGAGCGGGCGGTGGTCTGGTCGCCGGTCTATGTTGACGCGACTGGTAAAGGCTTGATGGTCACAGCCGCTGCCCCCGTCTATACTGAGGACGAGTTTATCGGTGTCGTCGGCATTGACGCTACCCTGGAGGACATTAGCTCCAGTATAGAAAAGAGCAGATTACTTGGTAGTGGTTACTCCTTTCTCATTGACGATACGGGGCACGCCATTGCTCTCCCGGAGCAGGGCTACCAGGACATCCTGGGGCGTCATCCCGAGCCGAACGAAGTGGGAGCCGATTTGAGCGGGGTCACGGCCGAGTTTGCTCCCATATTGACGGAAATGATGTCCGGCTCAACCGGCTTCGATACCCTGGAAGTAGGGGGGCGGGAATTATTCGTCGCCTACGCTCCATTGGAGAGCACAGGATGGAGCCTGGCTAACGTCGTGGACGCGGAAACAGTGCTTCGGGCCGTAGGCGATTTAGAGGGCGAGCTGGAGACTTTGATCAGGTCGCTAGTGCTGGCGCGCATCTTGCCTTTTGGTGGCGGTGTTCTTATCATCGTGATGGGGATTGGTTTATTACTGACCAATCGGCTGGTAAACCCAATCCGTAGACTAGCGACTGCGGCTCAACAGATTGGAATGGGGCAGTGGGACGCTCCGCTCCCACCGGCAGGTGATGACGAGACAGGCATTCTGTCCCAGGCTTTTGCCGCGATGGCTGTCCAGTTACGCGAACTGATGGAGGGGCTGGAACAGCGAGTGGCAGATCGAACCCAGGCCCTCCAGAAAGCCAACTATGCTCTTCAGCGGCGGGCCATCCAATTGGAGGCCAGCGCCGAAGTGGGGCAGACGATCACTTCCATCTTTGACGTAGATCAATTGCTGCGCAAGACGGTAGAGTTGATCCGTGATCGTTTTAACTTTTACCACGCTGGTATTTTCTTATTGGATGAAGCGGGAGAGTGGGCCATCCTCCGGGAGGCTACCGGTGAGGCCGGGAGGCAGATGAAAGTCCAAGGGCATCACCTGGCTGTTGACAACACCAGCATGGTTGGCTGGACTGCCCTACATCGTCAACCTCGCGTTGCTCTGGATGTGGGAGAGGACGCCGTCCGTTTTGCCAATCCTCTTCTCCCTTACACTCGCTCCGAGATGACTATCCCGCTGATGATTAGTGGTCGGGTGATAGGTGTGCTGAATGTTCAATCTACCGAAGAGGCTGCTTTCGACAAAGACGATGTGCGCACGCTGCAAAGCATGGCTAATCAGGTTGCTATTGCCATCGAAAACGCCCGCCGGGTTTCCGACGAGACGGCAATGCTGGAGGCGACTAGCCTCATCTACCGCGCCAGCCGCCGCTTGACTACGGCCACGTCTGCCAGCGAAGTTGCCGATGCGATCATCGCCTCTGTGGCCGATACAGGCGCTGATGGATGCCTTGCAGTAGAGTTTGAATTTTCACCCAGCGGCGAGCCTCAAGCCCTGGTGTACTTGGGAGTGTGGCGGCGAGATCGAGAACCTCAGTTCAAGGCTGGCCTGCGGCTTCCAATCGTAGAGAGTCCCTTTCCCTTTGAAATGGTGAGCAAGTTATTGGTGGTGACTGACGTGGAGCATGATGACCGGTTACCTCAGAGTGCCCGCCAGGTCTTTTTGGCGACAGATACGCGAGCGTTGGTCAACATCCCCTTGCGCTCTGGAGATGAGGTGATTGGTCAGGTCGTCGTGTTGCGTACCACCCCTGGTTTGTTCTCGGATGCTGCTCTGCGCCTCTATGAGGTTCTCAGCGACCAGGCGGCGGTGGCGCTGGAGCGCGCTCAATTGATGGAGGAATCGCAGCGGCGCGTGAAACAGGAGCAGATAACTCTCCAAGTGGTTGACCGCGTCCGCCGCGCTGTGGATGTGGAGCAAGTTCTACAGGTTACGGCGGAGGAACTCTCTCGATCGCTGGGAGTGCCGCACGTCTCCATCGAACTGAACGTCGAAGCGTTTGAGGGATAGATGCTGCTCCTCGGTGTCGAGCAGCAATTCCCGTTATGGGTGAAAAGTCAGGTCGTAACCGCGATTTCGCAATCGCGCAGGGTGCTTTACGTGGGAAAACAGACGCGATTTGGAAATCGCGGCTACAAAACGGGAATTGCTGGGTGTCGAGTGTGGATCTAGTTGAGGGAATGTCAATGAACAGCAAGATACAAGCTGCGCCAGAATGGGATGTCGAAATCCAGCGTCGCCGGGACGTGCTTTTGCATTACATGTTGCTGACCGCAGTAGTCGGTGGCCTGGCAGCGGTGATATTGAGTGCCGTTTCAATGTCGGCATACATGAATACATCAGAGTGGTGGATTGCGATGCTTCCCTTCTTCGCCGGCTGGGTGGCTGTGCTGGTGGTGTGGGCCTGGCGTGGCCTGGGTTATCGCGTTCGGGTTCTGTTCTTTATCTCGCTCGTCTATATGCTGGGTTGCATCCTTTTTGCGCGGGGAGGGTTGCCTGGAAGTGGACGTGTTTGGCTGTTGCTGCTCCCGGTGCTGGCCTTTGTTCTGTTGGGCCTGCGATCTGGTATCGTGAGTGGAGTTGTCATTGGTCTTACCTACATCTTCTTTGCCATTGCCATCAATCGAGCGTGGTTTGTGCCTCAAGTGGCCCAAGACTTGGGCGCGTTGATCCCATTGCGTGATGAGGGCATCTCTTTCTTGTTTATAGTGATTATTTTGATAGTATCCCTGCGGTCGTTCAGCCAGGGCTGGTTGGAATCGCTGAAAGGAATGAGCGTAGCCCAGAGAGAGTTGCGGGCCAAGACGCGGGACCTGGAGGTGACTAACGAGCAATTGCAACGGCAGAGCGCCAAGTTGCAGACGACGACCAAAATTGCTCACGCCGGTTCCTCCATTCTGGACCCAGGGATGTTGTTCGCCGAGGTGGTAGACCGGGTTCAGGAGGGATTCGAGTCTCTGGGCGTGTATTACGTGGGCCTATTCCTGCTCGACAAGACCAGCGAGAACACCGGTGAGCAATTTGCTGTGCTGAAAGCCGCCACCGGTGAGGCCGGAAAATTGCTGCTGGAAATGGGGCACAAACTGTCGCTGGACGATGCGACCTCGGTTGGTTGGTGCATCACCCACCGGCAGGCTCGCATCACGATGGGGATGAAAGAGGGCACGGCGCGGTTTGATGTCCTTTCTATGCCGCACACGCGCTCGGAAATCGCACTGCCGCTGCGCTCCCGCGGCCATATTCTAGGTGCACTGAACGTGCAAAGTACACAAGAGACATCGTTCGACGAGACTGACCTTTCTGTTCTGCAGACGATGGCCGATCAAATAGCGGTGGCGATTGACAACGCCAGGCTCTTTAATCAGACTGAGGCCGCTCTGGAAGAAACTCGGGCTGTCCACCGGCGCTACCTGGCCAAGGCATGGGAAAAGTTTCTGAGTGTGAGGCCGGTAATCCGAGCGGATTACACTCAGCCGGGGACTGATTTGGGGGACGAAGAGTTCTTGCGCCAGGCCCAGCGTGCTGCTGTGATGCATGGGAGGTCGGTAGCTCAGGACGTCCCCGCGCTGCGGTCTGGCGAAAAGGTCGCAGCACAGACGGCGCTCATAGTTCCTTTAAAGCTACGGGGGCAGGTCATAGGCACAATGACTCTGCACGAAACGCGCCAACCGCGGCCGTGGAAAACCGGAGAGATTGCCATGGCGGAAACCATTGCCGAACAGGTCGCGCTGAGTGTCGAGAACTTGCGCCTGATGGACGATACACAGCGCCGTGCTTCTCGCGAGCAGATAACCCGCGAGATCACCGACAGGATGCGCCGCGCCATTGACATGGACAGGTTGCTGCAAACCGCGATCCACGAAACGGCCACCGCCCTGGGCGCTTCCGGCGCTTTTGTGCAGTTGGGTGCGCCAACTAGTGAGGAAGGAATATGAGTGAATCGAAGCCAGTTTTCACCGCGCGTGGCATAAGCGTCCGCGCCCTGCTCGTGGGGAGCATGGTTACTGTCCTGGCTCTGCTCCTACTGGCCAATGCTCTCAACTATGTGTTTGTCTCTCGCCTGAACCAGGCTCTGGTGGTGATGGAGGAGGAGACGGAGCGGGCCGAAGCGACGTTGGAGGTTGACAAGGCGACGGCTGACTTGTTCGTAGTTTTGGCGCAGGGAGCGCTATCTCGTGACCCTGCTCACTTTGTTCAAACCGTGGAAG
>QMOE01000089.1 GCA_003648125.1 Chloroflexota bacterium | reverse complement strand
CTCCCGGCCTGCGGCCCTCGTGGGCGGCGTCGCCTACATGCTCAGCCCCAAGCTCATCGCCCATCTGGCGGGCGGGCACGTGGGGTTGGCCTACGGGGTGGCCTGGATGCCCTGGGCGCTGCTGGGCACGCATCGGGCTACCCAGGGCGACTGGAAGGGCACATTGCTGACCGGGTTGGCTCTGGCTCTTCAATTGCCTACCCACGTGCAAATCCCCTTCTACACAGCCTGGTTGATGGTCGCCTACGCCCTGTGGCGATTGCTTGTTTCGCGGTCTACCGCGCAGTGGGGGAAACGATGGGCGGTCACGGCGGGAATCATTCCTTGCTTTGTGGCGCTCTCGGCGGCGCAGCTTTTTTCCCTGCTGGGCCTGCTGCCGTACACCAGCCGCCAGGGACTTTCGCTCCAGAACGCATCCTGGTACTCGTTGCCTCCCGCGCTCCTGTTCACCTTTCTAAGCCCCACTAACTTTCAATTCCCAGAATGGGTGCTATATCCAGGCGCGATCTCGCTGCTGCTGGCCTTTGTATCGTTCTTCAGCCGACGCCGGCGGGAAGCTTTCTTTTGGGGCGGCGTGGTCTTGTTCTCTTTGTTGTACGCCGTCGGCCCGGCTACCCCGCTCTTTCCATTGCTGCATTACGTACCGGGATTCTCCCAGTTGCGAGTTCCGCCCCGCATCTGGTTCGTCGGCGGCTTTGCCATGAGCGTGCTGGCCGCGCTGGGGGCCGAAGGGATCATCGAGGAAGAAACCCGTCGCCGCCTGCGCCGCTGGAGACACTGGCTGCGCCGCCTGACGCTGGTTGTCCTTGGTGGTGAGGCTGCCGCCGTGATCGCCCTGCTCGTGGCAAAGACATCTCCCTGGCGGCTCCTGGCGACGCTGGTCATATCGTTGGCCGCGTTGGCTCTCATCGCTGCCCGCAACCGGGGAAAGTTGCGAACTTGGCTGTTGATCCTGCTGCTGGTCGAGTTGATTCCCACGGCCCGATTGTACACCCTCGGTTTCCCCGTATCTGACCTGCTGGCAGAGACGCCGGCGTTGGATTTTCTGCGCCAGCAGCCCGGCCTGTGGCGGGTCTATTCCTCGCGCGGTGAGCTGCCCTACGCTCCGGCGGCGAAATATGGAATCGAGGCCGCCGAGGGGCTGCTGGCGTTGCAGATGGGGCATTATGTGGAACTGATCAAACAGGCATCCGGTTGCACCATCGAAGGATACGGCACCGGCGTGCCCCCTTGCCTGACGAGCGAGGTGGACACCACGGCTTACCGGCAGGCGCGGCCGCGGCCGCCGTTGTTGGGACTGTTGAACGTGCGTTACGTTCTGACCTCGGTACCCTACGACGATCCCGACATGGAACTGGTCGCCGATTTCGGCGCGACCCGCATCTATGAGAATCGGCGCTGGCTGCCGCGAGCTTTTGTCCTCTTTCAGGCGCAGGTTCTCCCAGACCAGGCGGCGGTGCTGGAATCGCTGCCCCAGATAGACCCGGGACGGACTGCGCTGCTTGCCGAGCCGTTGCCATCGTTACTGGGAAAGCCGCTTTCTCCTGTCCCGGCCGAGATAACGGCCCGCTCTGCCAACGGTCTGCAAGTGCGGACGCAGATAGAACAACCCGGTCTCTTGATGGTCAGCCGCACCTGGATGCCTGGCTGGCGGGCTTGGGTGGATGGGCAGCCGGTGCGCGTGTACCGCGTGGACTATGCTCTCCAGGGGGTGTTTTTGCCATCCGGCGCACACGACGTGCGCTTTCTCTACCAACCTGCCGGGTGGCGGTGGGGCTGGCCGCTCTCGGCGGCCGCCATTGCCGTCACAATCATTCTGGCGGCTGGATGGCTGCTTCGTCGCGGGCGAAAATGAGCATCCCATCTGAGCCATAGATATCCGTCTCGAACTTGTCCAGTAGCCGGTACTGAGCCTGGAAACGGGGATCGGGCAAAAGTCCGCGCCGCCCGTAGACTTCTAAAATGACGATGTAATCGGGGTCGAGCGCCAGCACCAAATCGGCGGGAATGGCATAATTGATGACGTAGATGTTGGGGTCGGCCGGGTAGTAGCGTCTGGCATCTGGCGTCACCAGCCCGACGGTATCCAGGATGCGCAGGTCGGTGTGGTAGCCCAGCACGCCGATGTCGCCGGCGCAGAGAGTATCCTCAGGCGCGGCGTGGGCGAGCACGAGGCCGGAGGCTCGAGCGTAGAGCAGCTCCAGCTTGAACCAGGCCATCTCCGGCGCGGGCCGGTCGGGGCCGTGGTCGGGGTGTAATTCCCAACCGTTGAGCGTGAGGGCCAGCGTCCCGATGGTGAAAATGGCGAATAGCGAATAGCGAATGGTGAATGGCGAGCGGCGAATGGCGCGGCCCACGTCACCGGTCATGGCCCAGACGCCGGTAAAAATGAGCAGAAAGTAAAACGGCAGCGGCGGCGAAAAATACCAGCGGAAGAGAAGCGGATTGGCGGCGGCAAAGACGATCAAATAAAGATAAGGGTAAGCCAGCAGGGGCCAGATGCGCCGCTTGCGGCGGATCGCTCGCAGCCCACCTAATGCACACAGCAGCAAGTAGACCGCAAAGCCGATCAGATGCCACAAGGAGCCAAATATCGCGTCGCCGAGGAAAGGGTTGCTATAGTGCTGGATCAGCCGTACCAGGTCGTCGCTTGGGTTCAGACGATAGGTGATGGACTTGGCAGCGATGGAACCGGGCAGCGGGCTGCCGAAGGCGAGCGTGCCGAAAATCAGCCAGGGGGTCAGAATCGCCAGCGTGATCAGTCCTTCCCGCCAGGGGATTCGACGCCGCGCCAGGATTAGGTCTAGCCAGAGCAGCACCAGCAGGATGGACGTATCGGGCCGGGCCAGGAGCGCCAGCGCTGAGAGCACGGCCATCGCGCGCGGGTGGTTGGTCACGTGGGCGTAGGCGGCGGCGAGGAGCAGCGCAATCGTCAGATCGGTCTCCATCCCGCCCACGGCGAAGGTGACGCTGTATGGGGCCACGGCCCAGAGCAGAGCCGCCGCTGCAGCGGGAGCCTTGCTTCTGGTGAACCGCTTGCCCAGCCCGTAGAGCAGCCCTACAGAGGCTGCGCCGGCCAGCGCGTTGACCGCCAGCGCCAGCGCGGCAAAGTCGCGCGAGCCGGTCGCCAGCGCCACTCCCGCCAACAGCAACGTGTAGAGCGGCGTGGTCGTGCCCAACACCAACTCGCCCGGATTGTAGACCAGGCCGCGGCCCGCGACCAGGTTGCGGGCGTAGCGAAAGGTGATGTAGGCATCGTCCACCATGCGCTCGCCGGGCACGAGGCGGGCCAGCAGGGCTATGGCCAGCAGGCCCGCGATCAAAAGCCATTCGGTATCAATTCTGCGTTTGTGCATCGCGTACCATTATACACGGTGATAGCATAATGACCAACTCGCGCAAAATCTGGCCCCTGGTTGCGATTCTGCTTGGGGCACTGACGCTCAAAATCGTGCTGCTGGCCCTCGACGCAGTCCCGTTCAACTCGGACGAGGCAGTGGTAGCGTTGATGGCGCGTCACATTTTGCAAGGGGAGCGCCCCTGGTTCTTTTACGGCCAGGCCTACATGGGCAGCCTTGACGCTTATCTGGTGGCCGGGGCGTTCGCGCTGCTGGGAGAGAGCGTGCTGGCGGTGCGAGTGGCGCAGGTGACGCTCTTCGCCGCTGTGCTGCTGACCGGCTACCTGGCGGCCTTTGAACTAACGGGCGACCGGCTCACCGCCCGGCTGACCGCGTTGCTGCTGGCCTTTCCTCCCGTGCTACTGACCCTCTACACGACCGCGACGTTGGGCGGCTACGGAGAGGCGCTGCTGACAGGCAACCTCCTGCTCTGGTGGGGCCACCGCTTGGGTGGGGAAAAAACTCCCAAACGCTGGCTGTGGCTGGCCTGGGGCCTGATCGCCGGCCTGGGGTTCTGGGCCTTTGGCCTGACGCTGGTCTACCTGGCTCCCGTGGCCCTCTGGCTTTTATGGCGCTCACGTCTGACGTTTGACGTTTCACGTTTCACGCTACTCGCGCTGGGACTTGCGGTCGGCAGCCTGCCCTGGTGGATGGGCAACCTGGGCCAGATGGAAACCGGCGTGGCGGAATTGTTTGGGACGGCGGTCAACAGCACCGCCACGGCGGGCAGCTTTTTGGGAAACGTTGGTCTGCGGGTTTTCAGCTTTTTTGTGCTGGGATTGCCGGCTCTCTTGGGACTGCGCTTTCCCTGGAGCGTCAATGGGCCGCCACTGTGGCTGGCCGTGCTCCCGCTCGCGCTCTACCTGGGCGCGCTGGGCTATGCGCTGCGCCGGCGGGCGGAGGCGACCGTTCGTTCTGGTCAACTGCTGCTATGGGGGGTCTGCGGAGCCTTGTTTTTCGGCTTTATATTGACCCCCTTTGGGGGCGACCCTTCGGGGCGCTACTTTGTGCCGCTCTACCTGCCGCTGTTCATCTTTGCCGCCCAGACGCTGACCGCCCTGCAAAAGCGAGTTGGACGGTGGGCCTGGGGGCTGTTGGCGGTGATTCTGATATTCAACATGGTCGGTACGTTCCAGGCGGCGGCGACCAACCCGCCGGGGATAACCACCCAGTTTGAGGCCATCACTCAAGTTGACCATCGCTACGATGCCGAGTTGATTGACTTTTTGAAATCGCACGCCGGCACGCGCGGCTATGCCAACTACTGGGTGACTTATCCAATTTCTTTTCTCTCCGGTGAGGAGATCATCCTCGTGCCCCGCCTGCCCTACAAAGCCGACCTGCGCTACACCCCCCGCGACGACCGGTACGCCCCTTACGGTGAATTGGTTGCTGCGAGCAGCACGGCGGTCTACGTCACCACCAACCATCCGCTGCTGGATGGGTTGCTGCGTGAGCAATTGACCGGCCTGGGCGTGAGTTACGCCGAAGCGCAGATCGGCGACTATCACGTTTTCTACCACCTCTCGCGCAAAGTATCCCCCAGCGAGTTGGACATTTTGACTAAACCCTAGTTCCCTCCACAGCGACAAGCGTTGACGATAGAGATGAACGTAGTATAATTGCGCGAAGCGTAAAGCGTGGCATGTTTCATCAGCAATTCCCGTTTTGTAGCCGCGATTTCCAAATCGCGTCTGTTTTCCAACGTAAAGCACTGACTTTTCACCCATAACGGGAATTACCGAGTTTCATGCTTTACGTTTGATGCTTTATGTTTCACCAGTCGTAACTGCTCAGGTGCCCGGCACTTTAAAGTGCCGGGCACCTTGAAAACTTTGAACGGGCTATGCCTGAGCAGTTACCGCCAGTCTATGAGGAGGAAATTGTGATTGACGTCACCAATCTAACCAAATCGTATGGCCCCGTCGAGGCATTGCGGGGCATCAGTTTCCACATCGCATCGGGCGAGATCGTGGGGCTGCTCGGCCCTAACGGCGCGGGCAAGACGACCACCATCAAAATCCTGACCGGCTACCTGCAACCCAACGACGGCGACGTCACCGTGAGCGGCCTGGATGTGCTGACCCACACCCGCCAGGTGCAGGCGCAAATCGGCTACCTGCCGGAGAGCGCGCCCCTCTACCCGGAACTTTCGGTGCAGGGGTATCTCAAGATGATGGCCGAGTTACGCCAGATTCCAGAGGATGAAATGATAGCTCGCATCTCGGAGGCGGTCTACGCTGCCGGCCTGGCCGATCATCTGACCCGGCCCATCGGCCACCTGAGCAAGGGGTTCCGCCAGCGGGTGGGACTGGCTCAGGCGATCATCCACAAACCGCGCATGTTGATTTTGGACGAGCCGACCATTGGGTTGGACCCCACCCAGATCGTCGAGATTCGCCGCCTGATCCGCCGCTTGGCGGAGCACAGCACGATTCTCTTTTCCACGCACATTCTCTCCGAGGTGGAGGCGCTCTGCGACCGGGTCATCATCCTGATGAACGGGCAGATCAAGGCGGACGCTCGCCTCTCGGAACTGGCCGCTACCTCCGACGCGGTCCTGGTGCTGGGGAGTGTGCCGGACGGGGTGGAGCGCGCGCTGCGCGAACTGGGCGGCGTGCGAGATGTCGAGCGCATCCAGACGCCAGATGGCTACCCGACCTACCGTGTTTTGGGGCAGGAGAGCGACGGAGCAGACCTCTGCCCGGCGATCTATGATCTGGCACGGGGGCAAGGATGGCCGCTGCGCGAGCTGCGCCGCGACGTGCGCACGCTGGAAACGGTCTTTAATGAATTGGCTATGGCTGCATAAGACGAAAGAAACCTGGTTTCTACTGGCGAGGTATAAATAATGAAACAATCACTTTCTATCACGCGCAAAGAATTGGCCGGATATTTTGGATCGCCGATGGCGCTCATATTCGTGGGCGTGTTCCTGGCGGTGACGTTGTTTTCGTTTTTCTGGATAGATACTTTCTTCGCCCGGGGTATCGCCGATGTGCGGCCCCTGTTCCGCTGGATGCCGGTGCTGATGATCTTTTTGGTCGGGGCGCTGACGATGCGTCAGTGGAGCGAGGAGCAACGGTCTGGAACATTGGAGGTGCTGCTCACGTTGCCCGTCTCCCCCATCCAGTTGGTCGTGGGCAAGTTCCTGGCGGTGATGGCGTTGGTCGTCGTTGCCCTGGCGTTGACCCTCTTCCTGCCCATCACCGTCTCGCTGCTGGGGAACTTGGACTGGGGGCCGGTCATCGGCGGTTACCTGGCCGCCATCCTGCTGGCGGCGGCCTACGCGGCCATCGGGCTGTTCGTCTCCTCCCGCACCGATAACCAGATCGTCGCCCTCATCCTGACTGTGCTGCTCGGCGGTCTTTTCTACATGGCCGGTTCCAGCGGCGTGACCGACTTTTTCGGCGACCGGGTGGGCGAGATACTGCGGGCTATCGGTTCCGGCAGCCGTTTCGAGTCCATCCAGCGCGGTGTGGTTGACCTGCGCGACCTGCTTTACTACCTCTCGCTCACCGGCGTTTTCCTCGCGCTCAATGTCCTTTCACTCGATAGCAAAAAGTGGAGCACCGGCGAGCGCACGCGCCCCCACCGTCAGGCCGTCGTGCTCACCTCGCTGCTGGTCTCGCTGAACCTGGTGCTGGTCAACGTCTGGATGTTTCCCCTGCACGGGCTACGGCTCGATCTCACCGCGCAGCACGAGTACACCCTCTCCCCGGCCACCCGCGACATCCTGAGCAACCTGCACGAGCCGCTGCTCATCCGGGGTTACTTTAGCGAAAAGACCCATCCACTGCTGTCTCCGCTCGTCCCGCGCATCCGCGACATGTTGGAAGAGTACAAAGTCGCCTCGAACGGGATGGTGCAGTTGGATATCATTGACCCGGCCACCGACCCGGACAAGGAGGCGGAGGCGAACCAGGTCTACGGCATCCGCCCCTCCCCGTTCCAGGTGGCCGGGCGGTACGAGACCTCGATCATCAACTCTTATTTCGACATTCTGCTCCGCTACGGCGACCAGAACGTGGTGCTCAACTTCCGCGACCTGATTGAGGTCACGCAGGGGCGCGACAGCGTGGACGTGCACCTGCGCAACCTGGAATACGATCTGACCAGCTCGATCAAAAAGGTGGTCTATGGCTTCCAAAGCGTGGATTCGGTGCTGGCGGCGATGGACGAGCCGGCCCACCTGACGCTCTACGTCACGCCGGATATGCTGCCGGAATGGCTGGCCGATGCGCCGGATACCATCGGAAAGGTAGCGCAAGAGATTGCCGCCAAATCAAACGGCAAATTCACCTACAGTGTGGTCAACCCCGACGCGCCGGATAGCACCATCACGCGCCAGGAGCTGTATGATGACTATGGGCTGCAACCGTTCGCCGTCTCGCTATTT